>JABDJG010000399.1 GCA_013002595.1 Hyphomicrobiales bacterium
GATTTGGCCACCGGGTCTACAAGAACTATGATCCGCGCGCCAAGATCATGCAAAAATCGGCCCACGAAGTGCTTGGAGAATTGGGCATCACCGATGATCCTCTTCTCGACGTTGCGCGCGAACTGGAGAAAGTCGCGTTGAACGATGAGTATTTCGTCAAAAAACGGCTTTATCCGAACATCGATTTTTATTCGGGCATCACGCTCAGGGCACTCGGGTTCCCGACATCGATGTTCACGGTCTTGTTCGCCCTGGCGCGTACAGTGGGCTGGATTGCCCAGTGGAAAGAGATGATCGAGGATCCGAGCCAGCGGATTGGCCGCCCACGCCAGCTCTACACGGGTCCGACACAGCGTGAGTATCTGCCCGCCAGCAATCGCAACTGATCCGTATCCAGGTTTAGGTCGGCATCTGCTGAAATGCCTTCGCCGATTGGGCCGTTAGGCCCAGCCGATGATCGGGGTTATGCCCAACCGTTTTCTGGCGACTCCTGCCATGCAGATGCAGGCGACTGACAACGACACTGTTGTGGCGACTGCGGCACCAATATTGCCAAACTGCGGGATCAGCCACAGGTTCAGGCTGACATTGAGCACCGCCGTCGCAAAGAGCATTGCGGCCATTAGATTTTGCTGTCCGGTCATCGTCAGCAGATACCTGACCGGCCCGGTTGCGGCCTGTACGAGAATGCCCAGTGTGAGGATGGGCAATATTGCATATCCCTCAGCAAATCCGGCCCCGAAGATATTCAGTATGTGATGGCCGAACGGCAGAAAAACCGCAGCGCAGGCCAGTGTCGGCCAAAAAGTCCAGACAACACAGCGTTTCATGACGGCTGCAAGTTGTTGCGAGTCGCCCGACGCATGCACTTTGGCGAGCGTGTGGGCGGTGGCCGCCGAAACTGCAAAATGCACAAACGACAACAAAGTCACAGTTCGGGCAGCGGCATAATATTGCGCGAGCTGATCAGCGGGCACCCACGCATTGAGAATGATGACATCCATATATGACAACATCAGATACTGGCCATCGACCAGTACGACCGGCAAAGATATCATCAGCCAATGACGCCAATGCCACACCGTCTTTCGTTTGGTCGCCTTGGCCGGCAGCCAACTTACGATACGGCTCCATTGAAACAACGTTATTGTGACCAGCACCACCAGAACCGCTGTCAATGCGACCGGTGTCGTTATCGTGAATGACATTGCATGCAATAGTGCGATGCAGCCGAGGATCATTGCCGGACGTGCAATGAAGCCTGGAAAATAGGCGGCCGTAACACGTCCAAATCCGCGAACAATGCCTCTTGCAACTTCATGCAGCGCCAACACCGGCACACAGATCATCGCAAGTGCCATCGGCAAGAAATTCGGATTTGTCTCTACCCCTTGCGTTAACGCAATCACCGCGACGGCGGTTATCGCAGCGAGTCCGCCTGCCAGCAAAACGACGCTGGCGCTGAACGAGACGATTGAGCGAACGCGGCAGAACCGCTGGGTTTCACCATACTGTGTGACGAGGCGGGTGGTTGATGCACCCAGACCCACTTGACACGCGATGCCCAGCGCCAACACACAGGTCCAGGCAAATGCGTATTTGCCGAATTCATCAATACCCATCCAGCGCGCCAGCAGGACCTGCAACAGGAACGCCAGCCCGGCGCCTGCAACCCGCAAGGCCAGCGCAGACGACGCATTGCCTATAAACCTAGCAAAGTCAGGCGAGCGCGACAGGATCATTTGCTGAACTGGATTGAAGAGTTCAAGCGAGCGCAACTCAGGCATCGTGCTTTTGCCCAATCAGATTCTTGCCGAACGATCGGCGAGGCGCGCTCAGTCTTAGCAAGATCAGGTGGTAAATGACTTTCATCGGAAGAAAGAACAGTTCGGCAAATGCGGGACGTAAGTCATCGAGCTGGAATGTGTCGGACTTCTCGTTGCCCAGGAGCATGGCAATGGGATGAGTGGCCAGGTCCAGCAAATCTGCGGCCAGCATCTTAAGTGAGAAGTAGCCGTTCCTCATGTCCCGCAAGAGGACATCATATGCATTGATCGCAAAATTTCGGGCGCGGATGCCGGCGGCATACTCCGGTTGGGACACCTCCCGCCCGTAAATCAACAGCTGATATTGATAATATGGAAAGTCGACGCCCAAAGCCAACGGTAGGGGCAGCGATCCCCAGAAACGCGCATTCACTTCCAGCAACACCCACTGACCGCTATTGCGGTCAATTCGAAACTCGAACATGGCAACGCCGGTAAGGTTGGTATCTCTTGCAATCTTCCTGCACGAACTCAATAGGACGGGGTCAATCAGTTCGCTTTGGCGCAGCGAGCTCCCGCCACCGGCGCGTGGCTCTTTCAGCCGGCCATGCTGAAAAACGCACAGAATGCGGCCTTCGGAAGCCAGCACCGAAACACCTGCTCCGGTGCCTGCAAAATACTCTTCCACGAGAAATTCATCCCGGTCATCCAGACTTGCGAGCACTTTACCCAGTTGCGCGCTGTGCCGCACAATTGTCACCTCGCCACGATGTTCGAGATTTTCGAGCACATACGAGCGGCGCGCCTTGATCAACAGCGGCAATCCATAATCCTGAACCAAACTGTCAACCGTGTCGCCGTCAGTCAGCAGCCGACCCCTAGGCACCGGAACCCCGGCACTTTTTGCCTGTTTCCGGGTTTCATGTTTGTCGAACAAGCATTCCAACACCTGGCGGCTTGGCAATGCCATGTGAATTCCAGCGAGCTCAGTACGGTGGGCATCAAGACAGCGAATTGAACGATCGCAGCAAGGCATCAGAACATCGAACTTGAACTCGGATATAAGCTGCATCAATGCCGTGATCCAGCGATCCGACCCGTCGTAAGCCGGTAGATGATGGCATTTTGTTATGTACCGGGACGAAAGCGCAGGGGCGTACTTTTTGAATGGCACCGCATGAATTTCAATGCCCCGGCGACCCAGGGAACGAACGACAGAGAGAAAGCTTCGTGTGTCATCGCCAAACACAAGCACCCGATGACTAAATAACGGTTGGTTCATATTGACACAGTTTCCCCATGTTGCGGCCCTGTCGCGCGCGGATACATGGCTTCTCCAGCAATTTTCGAACCAATCAGATTCGGTTTCTCACTTGTCATGAATCGTTATGTCATGGCGCCGGCAGGTAAGCCGCGTATGACGTATGGCATGGTAATTGCTCGGCATCGCGCACCTGTAGGCACACGCCAATCAACCCAGCAATCCGATTGTCTAATTCTAAGCAATTAAGGGAAACGAATGAAAGCCTGTCTCGCCATTGGTTCCGCGCCGGCAGTGACGTTTCTTGCCGTCGTCATGTTTGCCTGGAGCTATGTGGGGCAGACAGTGCCTGCCTGCGCCGGGTCGATGACGTTCGAATATGTGGTCAGCAGCGACTGCGTTTATCAGCAGCCCCATAATACAGCGCTCTCCCCCGACGGCCGGTATCTTTATGTTCCCGAAGTACGGCGGCACCGTATTGTCGTGCTCGATGCGGCAAGCCTTGCGTACGTGAATGAATTTGGCCGTGGCGATCTGCAATGGCCACATGATGTCTCGATTGGCCCTGACAATCAGCTTTACGTTGCCGATTCCGGCAATGATCGTATTGCAATCTTCGACCTGGACGGCACCACGGCAACATTCAAGTCACAACTCAAAGGCGATTTTGAGAACCCCGAGGGCGTCTTTGCGCATCCCAATGGCCGCGTGTTCGTCTCCGGGGAAGATTCAGGCTCAGTAGTGGTCTTCGAAAATCAAACTGCACTGAATACCATCAAGGGTCTGAACCGCCCGCACGGCATCGGTCTGGCCGATGATGGTGGTGTATGGGTCGCAATGGCCGGCAACAATAAGCTTCTGAATTACGATGCCGAGCTCAGGCCAACCGGACGAGAGGTCAATGAGCCACTAGCCGGTCCGCGTTATATGGCATTGTCGGCCGATGACCATATATTCTTGGCCGAAAAGCAAGGTCACACCATTGCTGTTCTGTCGGCCAGTGGCGAAGTTGTTGCTCGTTTGGGATCAGGCGCGCCAGGCTTTGGACGCGGCGTGTTCAACGGGCCCGAAGGCATCGCCGTCAGAGACGGTTCCATTTGGGTGACCGACACCAGCAATGGTCGAATAGTCCGCTATCGAGTTCACAAAACTGAAAATAAACTGGCAACCGGCAGTTTGTTACGTCCTTCAACACATTAACCAAGAGCGTGCGGCAGCGAAAAGGCCTGCCAGAGCAAACGTCAACGAAAGATCTCACAATGACAGACTTCAAACAGAAACTCTTCGCCGCCCTGTATCGCTCGCTTGCCGAACGGCGCACAGCGAAAACCAACGGACTCATCATATTCGGCACGGTGCTGGCTGTCATTGCCACCGGCGCATACATAGTTTTGTCCGTCTTGATTGCGCCGCCGCACATGCCTTCGGAGCAGTTTGCAGAGGGCGGCACAATTACGGCGCTGTCGTCGATCTACCTGGCGATGGCCGGTGCTGCTTCGCTGATAGGATTTTATCTGCTGTTGGACAAACCCGGCATCGGCAAATTCTTTTGGCTGATAGCTGGTCTGGGTCTTGTGTTTCTATCTCTCGACGAGTTGGTGCAAATTCATGAGCGTATAGACATGATTGTATCGAGCACCAAAATCGGTAAACCGGAAATCTTGCGGAATTGGAACGATCTGGTCGTCATGCTTTATGGCGCAGGCGGACTGATTGTTGGGCTGCTATTTTTGCCGGAACTGCTGCGATTCCCCAAGGTGCTTGAGACTTATGCAACCGGGTTTGCATTTTATGTCGTGCACACCGTCATCGACACCGTGACGACCAATCCAACACCTTTGTCCATAATCTGCGAGGAATCTGCCAAACTCATGTGCGTCTTAATGTTGCTCCTGGCAAGCATAACGAGCGTCCTGGCTATTATCGACGGCAAGCGTGCCTCGTGGCTGCGCAGTGGGACCGAGCCCAAACTGGATACAACTCCGACGCTGTAACGTCAGCTATACAACTCCACTTGCGGCGTCATCATCACAGCACGGGCTAGGGTCAGAACCGGGTTCCGACACTGAACCGCAAGAGCTCTTTTTCATCCGTCTTGGCTTTCAAGACCGGATAGGCGACGTCAAGCCGCAGCGGACCGAATGGCGATTGCCAAAGCACACCCGCGCCAACAGAAGCGCGCAGCTCTGCGGAATCAAATACCGGTGCGCCAACCCTAGAATTCTCAGGCGCATTGAAGACCGTGCCGACATCCGAGAATACCGCCCCCTCGATGCCGAATCCATCAGGCAGGCCGAGCGGGAAAATCACCTCCACGGTACCTACTGCATAGGTTTGGCCGCCAATCGAGTCGAATACACCGGGTGCGCCGGTTCTTTGCTGTTTTGGACCAACGCCTGAGCGCGCAAACCCACGGAACGTATCGGCACCGATGAAGAAACGGTCCACGACAGGAACGTTCTTGCCGTTCCAGCCTTCCATATGTCCAGCCTTGGCCTTGAGTTTCAAAATTACGCCGTCGTAGAACAGGGGCGTGAAGTAATAACCTGCGGCTTCGGATTTCAGGTAGAAGACATCACCGCCAACACCGGCGACTTCCTCTGTCAACTCAAAACGGTACCCCGATGTCGGCTTCCTCGGGTTATCGATCATATCGTGGATGAATGTCGCGCCGACCAGTGACACCATTTGCTCGCCGTCGGTCTTGGCAATGGCCGGAGAAACCGAGGTGTTGTCGACATTGATGTCGCGATAGGTAAACCGGTAGCGGGTGCGCACCTGCGAGTATTCAGACAGCGGCAGGCCGAGCCGGAAGCCACCACCAACCTGCTGGATGGTGAATGAGCTCTCGTTGTCCTGGTCAGTACGGGTTGCAAATGCATCAACGCCAAAGCTGACATTGCGATCGAGGAAATACGGCTCCGTGAAGCTGAAGTCCACCGATTGCCGCTTGAAACTAAGCGCCGTGCCAAGACGAACTTCCTGGCCCCTGCCGAGCAGGTTGCGTTCAGTGACGTTGACCGAGCCGATAACCTGTTCAACCGTTGAATAACCAGCCGAAAAGTTGATCGTGCCGGTTGATTTTTCTTCAACGTAGATCTCGAGCACCAGTTTATCGGGTGCACTGCCAGGTTTTTCGCGGAAATCAATTTTCTCGAAGAAGTCGAGACCAGTCAGCCGGCGGCGGCTGCGCTCGATCAGGATGCGGTTATAGGCATCGCCCTCAACCAGTCGCAATTCGCGGCGGATGACCTTGTCGAGTGTGCGCGTGTTACCAACGATATCGATGCGCTCGATATAAACCCGCGGTCCCTCGGTCAATTCAAACGACACATCAAGCTTGCGGTTTACTTCATCGCGGACAATGTTCGGTTCGACGCGGGCAAAGGCAAAACCGGCCTTGCCGGCCTCGATGGTCATTTTTTCGATCGACTTGTCGACCTTGCTGGCATCGTAAATCTGACCGTCCTGCAGCGTAATCACACCGGCCAACTTGTCCGGATCCAAAGATGTCTGTCCGGTGTTGACGGTAATCGAGTTCACCGAATACTGCGGGCCTTCATCGACGGTGAACGTGATGAAAAAGCTCTCACCGTCTCGCGCCAGTTCGGCGTTCGCTGAGATAACCTGGAAATCGGCAAACCCGTGTTTGAGGTAATGCCGGCGCAGCAGTTCGCGGTCGAAATTCAGCCGGTCCGGATCATAGTTGTCGGTGCGGCTGAAAAAATTCCACCAGCTGCTTTCCGAGGTTGTCACGACCGAGCGCAACTGGCCATCACTGAAGGCCTTGTTTCCGGCAAAGGTGATGCTGCGAATCTTAGTCGAACTGCCCTCGACAATCTCATAGACCAGATTAACGCGGTTCTGCGACAGCTTGATGATTTTCGGCTCAACCCGGGCGGCAAAGTAGCCGGAGCGGCGATAAAGCGCGATCAGGCGTTCCACGTCACTTTGGGCCTTGGCGCGGGTGAAAATCTGGCGATCGCGCAACTGGACTTCGGCAGTCAAGGTCTTGTCCTTGATTTCCGAGTTGCCCTCAAAGCGCACCAGATTGATAAGCGGGTTTTCCTCAACATAGACAACCAGTGCAGAGCCGCGCTGTGAAATGCGAACATCTGAAAACAGGCCGGTCTGGAACAGCGACTTGATCGATTCATCGATCGCATCGGCGCTGGCCCGCTCGCCTGGTGTGACCTGCATGTAGGATTGTACGGTTTCAGCCTCTACACGCTGGTTGCCCTCAACGATGATTCTCGACACCACCTGGGCATAGGCCGGACGGACCGTGGTGCTGGCAACGGCCAGCGGTAACCCTAACGACAAGGCCAGGGCCAATCGTCCAACAGATACAAAACGATAACTCATACGTAAATTAATCCACCCGAACCTGATAGGCCGCCCTGCCAGTTTGAATCTTAATGCTTCTTTTACTTTGTTTTAAGCGCGTTTGGAACCTACCTCTTGGCATTTTTTTCAACCTCGGGGCCCGGCTCTAAGACGAGAAGAATCTTGCGATATCGTTCCAAGTCGCAACGATCATAAGTGTCAGGACAAGGGCAAATCCCACCTTGAATCCAATGTCCTGTGCATTTTGACCGAGCGGTTTTCCCCTTACCGCTTCAGCAGCGTAATACATTAGGTGTCCGCCATCCAGCATTGGAATGGGAAATAGGTTAATCAATCCGATACTGACGGACAGAAGTGCCGCAAGCTGGATCAAAGCGTTAATACCGCCTTTAGTTGTGACATAGCCAGTGGTCCTGGCAATGCCCAGGGGGCCGGACAATTGTTTGGCAGATTGCTTGCCGCGTATGATGCCGGCTACGTAGGTCAAAGTGGTGATCGTGATATCCCAGGTTCTTTCCACGCCCAAAGTGACCGACTGACCGAAGTTGCGCTGCTCGACTTTGGAGCTTTCGCTTCGGATTCCCAGCAAATACACATCATACGTTCCACCGAGGAAGTGATCTTGCTGCGTCACC
>JABDJG010000449.1 GCA_013002595.1 Hyphomicrobiales bacterium
TTCTGGAGGTTGAGCGGCAGTTTCTGTTCAGCCTCTTGTCGCTTTTCACCATCGGACCGCGCACCGAGATCGCAACAAACCAGGCTGAGCGGGCCCGCTACATGTCGGCGCTCGATATCGTTGGTGCGGCAGATGGCGTGCGGCGAGCCTGGATCGATGCGGTTACAGCCCGCGAGCGCGTGCGGATCTTGAAACGCATGTATACGTCTGTCGAGGCTGCTGAAAACCTTGGCATGCGACTGGCCGCGGCCGGCAGCATGCCGGCGCTCGATCAGGCCAAGCTCAAGGTGGCCAAGGCCGAAGTTGCGGCAATGCTCGGCAAGTCGCGGCTGGCTGCCGGATCGGCGCGTGAAAAGCTCATCCGCGAAATGGGCGTGTGGGGCAAGGAGACCAGGTTCAAGCTGCCCTCACGCCTGCCAAGGTTGCCCAGAAAGGCGCGCGTCCTGCGCAATATCGAACGGACGGCCTTGCTGAGCCGGCTCGATGTCCAGGCGGCCCGCAAAGACCTGGAAGCCCTGCAAAAGACCATCGGCCTGACCGAGTTCACCAGCGTGGTAAGCCTTCTGGAAATTTCCGGCATTTCCGCCATCGAGCAGGAACGTGAAGACGGCGGGGTGAGAAACCGCAAGACACCGGCCGGTTTCGAGGCGGAAGTCACGATCCCGATTTTCGATCCGGGGGATGTGAAGGTGTCACGGGCCAAGTTCGTCTACATGCAGGCCGTTGAAGAGCTCAAGTCGCTCGCCATCAATGCTCGCTCTGAAGTCCGCGAGGCCTATAGCGGCTATCACGGCGCGCTCGAGCTGTACGGCCATTACCGGCGCACAATCGTGCCGCTCAACAAACGCATCACCGACGAAGAACTGCTGCGCTACAACGGCATGCTGGCCAGCGTACTGGATCTGTTGGGAGCGGTGCGCAAGCAGCAGGCTGCCCTGCTCGAATCCCTGCAGGCCCGCCGTGACTTCTGGATGGCCGATGCGCAACTTGATTTTGTCCTGCTTGCCGGTGGCGGCAAGGGGATCTCCATGGAAATGGAAGTCGCCGACGCCGGCGGTTCTGACGAGGAGCACTGACAATGATGGATAAATTAGCAATGAACAGACGACAGTTCCTTTCAACCAGCGCCGCAACGGTGGTTGGTGCCAGCCTGGTGCCGCGCACCTCCATGGCGTCGGTCCCTGAAGCCGAGTTTCAGTCCTCGGCAAAAATGATTGTGCCACCCCTGCCCAAGGACGGACCGTTCTACAATCCGGTCGCAACGCTGAACGGCTGGTCGGCACCGAGCAGACTGAAAGACGGGCGGCGCGAGTTTCACCTGATTGCCGAACCGGTCGAGCGTCAGCTGGCACCCGGCATGACGGCCAATCTGTGGGGCTACAACGGGCAAAGCCCCGGCCCGACGATCGAGTGCGTCGAGGGCGAGACGGTGCGCATTTATGTCACCAACAAACTGCCCGAACACACGACGATCCATTGGCACGGCATCATTCTGCCGTCCGGCATGGATGGTGTCGGCGGGCTGAACCAGCCGCACATCAAACCCGGTGAGACGTTCATCTATGAGTTCGAGATGAACAAGTCAGGCACCTTCATGTATCACCCGCATGCCGACGAGATGACCCAGATGGCAATGGGCATGATGGGCTTCCTGGTCGTACATCCCAAAGACCCTGAGCAACACAAGGTCGATCGCGACTTCGTGTTCCTCATGGCGTCGTACGATATCGATCCGGGCGCCTTTACGCCCAAGGTCAACACCATGACGGATTTCAACCTGTGGACCTGGAACAGCCGGGTGTTCCCCGGCATCGATCATCTTGTGATCAAGCAAGGCGAGAGGGCGCGCATCCGGTTTGGCAATCTGACGATGACCAATCATCCCATTCACATGCATGGCTATGATTTCGAAGTCACCTGCACGGACGGCGGCTGGGTGCCGGAGGGCGCGCGCTGGCCGGAGGTTACCGTCGATTGCGCGATCGGCCAGATGCGGGCGTTTGAATTCGTTGCACACAATCCCGGCGATTGGGCCATTCACTGCCACAAGGCGCATCACACGATGAATGCCATGGGCCATGATGTCCCCACGATGATCGGCGTTGATCATCGCTCGATCGCCAAGAAGATTGTCAATGTGGTGCCCGATTACATGGTGATGGGCGAGCGCGGCATGGCCGACATGGGGGTCATGGAGATGCCCCTGCCCAAAAACACACTGCCGATGATGACCGGTTGGGGCCAGTTCGGCCCAATCGAAATGGGCGGCATGTTCTCGATCGTAAAAGTCCGAGAAGACCTGCCCGATCGCGATTACAGCGATCCCGGTTGGTACAAATTTCCAGAAGGCACCGTTGCCTACAAAGTTGACCCCGACAAAACCCCATCAAACTAAGGAGACTTCTTAATGAACAGGATTGTAATTGCCGGCCTGGCGCTGGCGCTGATGACCGGTGGTGCCGCAGCCCACGGCAAAAAGAAACATGCCGACAAAGTCCAAATGGTCCCGGCCAACCTCGATATGGTTGAGAATGAATTCGGCAAGACCGGCGATCCCAACAAAGTGTCCAGGACCATTGCTGTGTCAATGAGCGATGAAATGAAGTTCGAACCGTCACATATCGAAGTGAAGGTCGGCGAAACCATCCGGTTTCTAGCTGCCAACAAGGGTGAGGTACTGCACGAATTGGTCATCGGCCGCACATCGGATCTGATGAAACACGCTGTCTTGATGGAGAAGTTTCCCAATATGGAGCACGCCGAACCCTATATGGCGCATGCAGACGAGGGTCAGACGGCAGAGATTATCTGGACGTTCTCCAAGCCGGGAACGTTTGAATACGGTTGCCTGATTCCGGGTCACTACGATTCCGGCATGAAGGGGTCAATCACCGTCGTAAACTGACCTACCCCATCCCATCATTTTGACATCCAAGGAAATTCGATATGAGAAAGACTATTCGGTCGATCTGCGCGGCTGCCGCCGTGGCCGCCAGCCTTACCCTTACCAGCCACACAGTTTGGGCAAACGAGCCGGTCTGGACGAAAGGCGAAGTCACCAAAGTCGACAAGGAACTCGGCAAGGTCACCATCAGGCACGAAGAAATCACCAACCTGGAAATGCCGCCAATGCGGATGATTTTCAGGGTCGCCGATCCGGCAATGCTCGATCAGCTGGCAGTAGGCCAGAAGGGCGAATTCTACTTCGTCGACGAGAACGGCCGCATGATGATCAAGCAGATCAAGCCGAAATAAAGCACGATTCACCGGTTAGATTGGCTCAATCTAACCCGATCGTGCTCTGGCGTCAGGCTTGTAGAGCCAGCCCAGCAGCAGCGGGGTCAAGAACATCGGCACCTGGTAGCAACCGATGTAGAGCAGGATCGGGTCGGTCACCGCCTGCGGCAACGCGACCAGGAAGAGCCCCATGTTGCGGTTGCCGGCGATGACCGACCAGGAGACGCGCTCGCTCAGCGATGGCGCGCCAGACAGGGCGACCCAGGCGATGACCTGGAGTCCAAGATTGAAGGCACAGGTGATCGCCAGCATGGCGATGACCTGGCCGGGATCGGATGTGAGCGCCGGGCCAACGGCCGACATCAGACCGATCACGACAATTGCCATGATGATGGCAGACAGGCCATCGAGCGCCTGCAAGGTTTCTCTCTTGGGGTCGGGAAGCCACATCTGGCGGATCACAAAGGCGGCACCGCTGGCCAGTGCAATGGCGCCGAGCAGTTTGGCGGCGGTCAACAGCACCGCATGGATGGAGCCGAATTCCGGCGACAGCCAGAAGACCGGCAGAACCGTCAAGGGCAGCAAAGCCGTGCCGACAATCAACAGGCGCAGGGCGGGCGCGGGATCATGTCCGGTCAACAAGGTCAAACTGGGGCTGCCGATGATCGAACAGGCTGATGCCATGACGATGATGGCAACGGCCAGCGGACCGTCGAAGCCGGTGACCAGGAAAGCCACGACCAGGACCAATGGCACCGCGAGCTGAAACACGGCGGTCAGCGCGACCGCCTTGCGCAAATCCCGCAATGTGCCGGCCGCCGCCCTCGGGCCGATACGCAAGGCGGCAAAGAACAGCATTAACGTGACGCCCTCGCCAAGCCAGGGTTTCATGGCGAGCGCCAGGGCCGGAAAGACGATTCCGGCAGCAAGTCCGGCAACGAGGACATAGCGGCCGTAGCGTGCGGCCAGATGGAGCAATTTTAGACCCAGTGGCATATGCCGCTCCGGCTTGTCGGTTGTACTGGCGACTAGACAGGATTTAATGCCATGCCACAACACAATCTGGGGTATGACGAACCTGATTGACGTTGAACTGGGATTTGCGGGCCATGCAACTGGACTGGTGGAAGGACATTTACACAGCGCTCAAGGCTGCGGACGTCAGGCAGGTCGGCTACGTGCCCGATGCCGGACACAGCGCGCTGATCGAGGCGTGCCTGGCAGATGACGACATGCGCACAGTCGTTTTGACGACGGAAGAAGAAGGCATTTCACTGCTGGCCGGCGCCTGGCTTGGCGGTCAGCGCGGCGCGCTGTTGATGCAGTCATCCGGTGTCGGCAACTGCATCAACATGATGTCGCTGGCGGCGACCTGCCAGTTTCCGGTTCCCATCTTCGTGACCATGCGCGGGCTGTGGCGCGAGTTCAATCCTTGGCAGAAGGTCATGGGCCAGGCCACCAACGCTCACTTGACCATGGCCGGGTTCAGCACCCTCACCGCCACCATGCCGGAACATGTCGGTGCGCTGGCGGGTGAGACGCTGGACACAGCCTATGACGGCGGCCAGATGTCGGCACTGCTGCTGCACCAGTGCCTGGTGCCGGTCAAGACGTTTGGCAAATGAGGCGGCGATGACAACTCAACTTCGTTCGACCGCGTACCCGCTCAATCGCCGCGACGTCGCCGCCAGGCTTGTGCAATCGGATCCCGGTCTGCTGGTCATTGCAGGTTTGGGATCGACCGCCTGGGATATCACAGCAGCCGGTGACCGTGACCTCAACTTCCCGCTGTGGGGGGCGATGGGCGGCGCGATCACCATGGGTCTGGGGCTGGCGCTGGCGCAGCCGGACCGTCGTGTGCTGGTGATCACCGGTGACGGGGAAACCTTGATGGGCATGGGCAGCTTTGCCACCGTTGCGCTGCAGGCGCCAGGCAATCTTTCGATCTGCACATTCGACAATGAACACTATGGCGAGACCGGCATGCAGGTCACCCACACATCATCGGCAACAGATCTGGCTGGCGTCGCAGCGGCCTGCGGGATCGCGGTGACCGGCACCGTGCACACCGAGGCCGAACTGGAGACCGCCCTGCCCGTCATCCTGGCGGCGCCGGGTCCGGTCTATCATGTGATCAAGGTGAAGGCTGAAAAGCTCGACTTCGTGCTGCCGCCCAAAGATGGCGTTCACCTGAAGGACCGGTTCCGCAAGGCGTTGCTCGGCTGACCGGCTGAGCTATGTCGCGAAGTGATAGGCCCGGCACGGATCATCCATCCGATAGCGGCCATTGTCCATGATCGCCTTTTCATAGAACAGTTTTTCCATTTCATCACGGGCGGCAGGCACCTTGGCGGCGCGTTCGGGGTCGACGCCGATGATGCTGTCGATGAAACTATCGAAGCCATCATAGCTGTAGACGCGATTGTAAAGCGTGCTGTCGATCAGCTTGAAGTGGCCTTCACCGGCCAGCGCGTTGATGCGCGCGTGCGAGCAGGTTCTGACATAGGTCTCGTCATCAATCAGCTTCATGGGATCATGGACGCAGTTCTCGGCCAGAGGCTCCACGAAGTGAAGATGGCCGCCCGGTTTGAGCACGCGTACGGCCTCGGCCAACGCGAGATCATGCACCTCGACAGGTATGTGGTGGAACGTGAATATGAAGCACAAAAGGTCCTGCGATCGATCCGCAAGCGGCAGGGCCTCAGCCCGGCCCTCCACGACACGTGCGCCATCGGGCATGCGGGCCTGCGCCACCGCGACCTTGCCGGCATCAATCTCGATGCCCGTGACGTGCGCGCCACGGGCGGCAAGCTGTTGTGAGAAATGGCCCTTGCCGGCGCCAATGTCGGTGACGGCGCGATCCTTCACGTCATAGAGCGCTGTCAGGTGGTCAATGTGATCCATAGGGAGTGCCAACGTCTATTTCAGCAAAATTGCAAAGGGCTCATCAACGGTCCTGTCGACGTAGGCCTTGAGCGGTGCGTAGAGCTGGTGGCCGGGCTCTATCGAGCCATAGGTGATTGGCCCGTTCATACACTTGGGCGGGATGAAGACGATGGGGGTCGAAACCGGCATCAGATGCGCACCGCGCGTGGCCTGGAGCGAGGAAATTATGCCGAACATCTCGCCGGTAATGGTTGGCCGGGTCAGCACGATCAGACGGTACTGGCCATAGCGATTGGTGACCAGATAGACGTAACCGGACTGATGCGGCACCGATACCGCGCCGTTCTGGGTGAATTCGGCATCAACCCGTTCGCCTTCGCGAAACACCAGATGCGAGTGTGGTTCGCTCCAGGCAATCTCGGTTTGATAGGTGTAAAGCGCGTCACCGCCGCTGAACACGGGCCGCACAACCAGATACGAGCCCTCCAGCCAGTTTACCGCGCGGCGCGAGTAGGCGCCCAGCTCTTCGGGCGCAACACCGGGCGTTCCTTCCGTTACGCCGGTCAATGGGACCGGTTGCGGGCTTCGCAGGCTGACGCCCAATGCATCTTCGAGGCGCACAAGCGTATTGAGGGTGAACGGGCGCTGGCCCGACAAGGCTTTTTCAAGCGTCGAAAGCGATATCCGCGCCTGTTCGGCCAGTTGCTGGCGACTCATTCGCTTATGGGCGATCGCCTCGCGTACAAGCGCGGCTACATTGGTGTCGATATTGGAAGACATTCTCAAGGATCCGTACAAATCCGTACAACCTTGCCAGTATTTCCGGAATTGCACAATGTTTGGGCGAAAGATTACCGTAAATTGCCAGAACTTACGCTGGATCAAGTTCTTTGCAACGCTACACAATTGAGGGCATCACGACTCAAAGGAGCCCCTCACAAATGTCCCCCCTCCCCCACCTCGCCCGCCTACCGGTCCTCATTCTTGTTGTGCTGGTGGTGTCTGCACGCACGCTGTTTGCATCTCCCCTGGTCAATCCTAACGACGCCAGGACCGGCTCGCTCATGATCAAGAGCGAAACGCCCGGCCAGTACGTCGAGGCACCGGCTGTGGCCACCGATTTCGATGTCACCGTTACCGGACCGATCATCCGTACCCGCCTGACGCAGTATTTCGTCAACCCGGCGAATGGCTGGGTCGAAGGGCTGTATGTGTTTCCGCTTCCCGAAGATGCCGCCGTCGACACCTTGAAGATGGTGGTCGGCGAGCGGATCATCATTGGCGATGTCAAGGAGCGCATCGAGGCCAAGAGGATTTACGAAAAGGCCAAGAGCGATGGCAAAAAGGCAGCACTCGTCGAGCAGCACCGGCCAAATTTGTTCACCAACTCGGTCGCCAACATCGGCCCGGGTGAAACCGTTGTCGTGCAAATCGAATTTCAGGCGACCGTGCGCCAATCGAACGGCAAGTTCTCGTTCCGCTTGCCAACGGTCGTCGCGCCGCGGTTTGAGACACCCGATGCGCCGCAGCCGGTCGTCAGTGTTTCGTCGGAAGCCCCAGCCGCGGTTGATAACAAACAGCAACTGCCCGATGCCAAGCCCTGGCTCGACCCGGA
Organism: Hyphomicrobiales bacterium; assembly: GCA_013002595.1. GTDB lineage: Bacteria > Pseudomonadota > Alphaproteobacteria > Rhizobiales > Aestuariivirgaceae > JABDJG01. The sequence goes on from JABDJG010000449.1 coordinate 7,739, forward strand.
TGACAACGATCCGGTCAACCCGATCAACATCACTGTTCATCTCAAGCCAGGGTTCAAGGTGGCGGCGCTGATGAGCCCGCACCACAAGATTGAGGCCCTCGAAAGGGACGGCGAGCATCGCATCACGCTTTCAAAGATGGATTTTGCCGACAAAGACTTCGAACTTGAATGGACAGCAGCAGCACTCGATGTTCCGCAAGCCAAACTGTTCCGCGAGCGGTCCGGCAACGAGGACTATGTGCTGGTCCAGGTCACGCCACCGGCGGCAGCAAAGACGACCCCGGCACCGGCGCGTGAGGCGATCTTCGTGATCGACAATTCCGGGTCGATGGCAGGTCCCTCCATGGTCCAGGCCAAGGCCAGCCTGATCGAGGCGCTGGATCGCCTGCAACCCGGCGACACGTTCAACATCGTGCGCTTTGACGATACCCTTGAGGTGCTGTTCCCGACCGTGGTGGCGGCAGATGCCGGCAACATCAGCACGGCCAAACGCTTTGTTGCCTCGCTGGATGCCGAAGGTGGCACCAACATGGTGCCGGCGCTGGCGGCAGCCCTGAAGATGGACACCCAAAGCAACCCGGCGGCGATCCGCCAGGTCATCTTCCTGACCGATGGCGCGATTTCCGGCGAACAGCAGATGTTCAACCTTATCGCCCAGCGCCGCGGCCGTTCGCGGATCTTCATGGTCGGCATCGGTTCTGCGCCGAACTCGTTCCTGATGAACCGGGCAGCTGAAATGGGCCGTGGCACGTTCACACATATCGGCGCGGCCGAACAGGTTGCAGAGCGCATGGCCGAATTGACCTCAAAGCTTACGTCGCCGGCCGTCACCGGCCTGGCCGCCAACTTCTCGGCCCGCGGCGTAAAAGCAACGCCAGATCCGTTGCCCGATGTCTATGCAGGCGAACCGCTGTACATCTATGCCCGCATGGATGAGCTGGAAGGCAAAGTGACCTTGAGCGGCCTGGCCGGCAGCGACAATTGGCTGAAGACCGTCGATCTCACCAAGGCAGAGCCGGGCAGCGGCATTGCCAAACTGTGGGCACGGCGCGAGATTGCCAATACAGAGGTAAACCGCACGCTCGGCACGCTGAACTACAAACAAGCCGATGCGATGATCCTCAAGCTGGCGCTCGACCATCAGCTGGTCAGCCGCTTAACCAGCCTGATCGCGATCGACAAGACACCGGCCCGTCCGGAAGGAACGCCGCTGAGGTCGGTTGACATTCCGCTCAATCTGCCGGCCGGCTGGTCGTTCGAAAAGGTGTTCGGCTCCAAGACGCCGGTTAAGGAAGCCAGTGCATTCAAGGCGATTGCGGTTGCTTCCAAACCACGCGTGCACGACGCCCAAAGGCTGTTGGCACTGCCGGAAGGCTCAACACCTGCCGATCTGTTGTTGATCATCGGACTGTTGATCAGCCTGGCCGGCGCTGCCAGCGTGACCGCAAGCCGGCGGATGGCCTCATGAGCGTACTTGCCCGACGCGTCAGCCTGTCTTTTGGTCTGATCGCAATCATCCTTGGCCTGACCCTTGCCGGCAACGGCGTGTGGATCAAGGCCAAGGCGGTGGTGGCGCAGGTGCTGCTGGAGCGGGCGTTCGCCGAAACGGTCAAGACCGGCGTCCCGATCAAGGCGTGGCGCTGGGCAGATACGCGCCCCGTTGCCCGCATCCGCTCCGAGCGGCTGGGCGACAGCGCCATTGTGCTGGCTGGTGGCAGCGGCGAGGCGATGGCCTTCGGGCCGGGCCATCTGTCAGGCACGCCCAGGCCCGGCCAGCCCGGCACCGCGGTCATTGCGGCCCACCGCGACACCCATTTCCGTTTTCTCAAACACCTGAGGCGCGGCGATGAGCTGAGCATCGAGCGTGATGACGGCATGCGGTTCCGGTTCCAGGTCAGCGGCTACAACATCGTGCGCTGGGACACGCCAGGCATTGACGTGACCGCCGACGGCCACAATCTTGTTCTGGCGACCTGCTGGCCGTTCGAGGCCAAAACATCCGGCCCCTTGCGGTACGTTGTGCACGCGCAGATGATCGAGTGAAACTTACGTAGGGTTCTGAGATATGACTCCAAGTATCGGACAATTGCAGATCCGCACGGCACATCGAGCGGAGCTGGATTTGCTCAATGAGTTGATTCTCCGGTCAAAGGCGGTCTGGGGTTATGATGAGGCGTTCCTGGCGGCCTGTAAGGATGAGCTTCGTTTACGTCGTCGTGACCTGAAGGAGACGTCGGTCGCGATTGCCGAATCCGATAGCAGACCTCTCGGCGTGGTGCAGGTGAAGACCTTTGAGCAAGAAGCTGAATTGCTTAAGCTTTTTATCGCGCCGGAGGCCATGGGCACCGGGACCGGCCGGGCCCTGTTCAAGTGGGCTTGTGGTGTTGCGCTTGAAGACGGGGCGGAAAGTCTGGTTATCGATTCAGATCCGGATGCAGCACCGTTCTACCGGCATATGGGGGCCTGTGACATCGGCCTTGCCCCGTCCGGCTCGATCCCCGGGCGGATGCTGCCGATGCTGGCCTATGCATTAAAGTAACAAACCGCTTCATCTGGGTGCCCAGTATTATAGAATGTGTCAAAATTGGACATCCAGACCATCAACTGCTCCAGTGCTGACCGATACTGGTTCAATTGCTTCATGTCCCATGGTCATCTTTCCCGGAATTCCGCCGAAACGCCAAACGGCACGCCTCTTGCAAATTTATACCTACTCGGGTGATCGGATTCATACAGGATCCCGGTCCAGGCGTTATGATACGGGAGACTAAGATATGGCCAGGGCATCTCTGGAAATTGCAAAGACAGTGGTCGGCAACCTGCTGGCCGAGCAGGATCGCGATCGCGAGTTCATGCAAGGATTACTCAATCACACCGTCAAAATGGCGGATCAGCTGGCGGTCATGCGCGAGCATGAAGAGCGCCGGATTGACGAAGAGGCCGCACAGCGCAAGGCCGAAATCCACAGCTTGTTTACCCAGTTGATGACGTTCGAAGCCGAGCGCCAGCAGCGGCTTGAATCATATCTGGCCGATATCGACGGGCAATATGATGATATTGACGAGGCCGTAGAAGCGGCCGAAGAAGCAACTGAAGAAGACGCCGTCGCAGCCGAATAAAAGCCTGCGATGCCGCCCGAGATGCCGGTGTCGTCACTCGATGACGATCCGGCCTTCCACGGCCGGACTGATCTCGCCAGCCTCGCGGATGAACTTCGTCACCAGGTTGGCGACAATCTCTCCGTCGTTCACACCCAGTAGTACCTTGCCTTCGGTGATTGCGCCGTAGCCCTCGCGGCCTGCGGCGATGAAGCTGTTGGTTGCAAGCCTGTAGGTCGCGGATGGATCAACCGGCACGCCGGCGATGCGGGCTTCGATGATCTTTTGGCCACCCGGTTTATTACGGCCAGCCCTGATCGTCAGTCCGGACACCTGCAGAAACCGGCCACTGGCCTTGCCGGCATACCACAGGCCGTTTTCAAGCAGCCTGAGCAACTGCGCACCGGTGACCTCGACCAGAACCGCCTTGTTGCCGAAGGGCAATTCAGTGAGGACGTCGCGGCGGGTCAGCGATGCGCCGGCCTCATAGGTCCTGTTGCCGCGGATGCCGCCGCCGTTGTAAATGGCGACATCCGCTTTCAGGACCGACTTCAGGCTGTCGGCGATAAGATTGCCGATCGCGGTTTCATGGCGACGCACCGACGACTTGCGGCTATCCAGCGCCGTCAACGTCTTGCCGATCGGCACATCGAGTTCTTTCGATAAACGCTGCTGGTATTCAGCCACGCGGGCGGCAACGGCAGCATCGGGTTCAACATCGGCGGTATCGACGATGCGGAACTGCGGCCACCAGGACACCTTGCGGCGATTGCCGCTCTCTTCGACCGTGATCTTCAGGTCGATGGCGGTGAGATACTCGCCGTCCTGCTTGGCCTCGAGCATCGCCGTGCGGCCGTCGTAGACCAGCACCAGATCGTGATCATCGCCGGACAACAGGACATCCAGTTCATCGGCCCGCATCAGCCGGAAGTCGACGCGCCTTGGCGCGTGGGCAACAGCAACCACCAGATCGGCACCGGCCTTGCGCAATCGGGGCGCCAGGTCCTTCAGGGTTTCCTGGCTGCTGCGAAACTTGAGATTGCCGGGCGATGACCGGTCGACGGAATTTTCAGCCGTCAGACCGATCACCGCAATAGTCACGCCGTCGATCTTGAATAACCTGGTGTCTTGAAATCCAGTCAGCCGCTGATCATTCTCGTCACGCAGGTTCGCGGCAAGCAGGGGAAACCGCGCCTCGCCCATCCGCTTGCGGAACACGTCAGGGCCGAAATCGAACTCGTGATTGCCCGGCACGAACACATCGATGCCGAGCCGGTTGGTCAAATCGATGACATGCGCGCCCTTGTCCAGACTCGACATCAAGGATGGTGAAATGGCATCGCCGGCATGGGCAACGATGACGTTTTCGGCCCGGGCCCGCTCAGCGCGGATGGCCGAAGCGATCCGCGCATAGCCGCCGCGGCCGCTCTTTTCGGCCATCTCGTAGATATCGCAAATAAGGGCCAGCGTGACCTCGACCGTGCGGGTCTCGGCACGTACTGGTGACAGCGCCGCAATCATGATTACGAAGATGAAGGCTATCGCGGAACGGCTACGGGCTGGCATGTCTGTCCTCGGCAATTTTTGGATCATCAGGCGAAAATTGTTGCAATCGGCATGATACAAGCATTGCTCCAGGCTGCCAGAAGGATCAATTTTCCATCGTTGGAAAATTTCGGTTCGCAAGCATAGGGCCTTTCTACCAGTGCCCGTTGATCCAGCGATTTGGCGTCCAGAAACAGGTGCCCGGCTTTGGTGGACAGGCAGATCATGGCCTCATCAGGCGACCATACGGCCTGGCGATAGGTTCGCAATTCGAATGGCAAGATCTGGTCAGCAATTGTTTGGCCGGTTGCAATATCGACGACCCTGATAGCAGACGGCCGGTTGGCTACAGTAAATTCAGGGCTAGTGACCTGGTATGCGATGGCTACAGTCGTTCCCGACGGCGACACCGCAAATTTGGCGTTAGCCTGCGAAACAGGTGTCTCCGTCACACCCAAGTCTTGCGGCTCCAGCCGACAGAGCACGTCAGGGGGCAGAGCCTCGGAAGATGATGCCGGTGGCGGTGCACCTCTTGCAAAGAACAACTGCTGTCTCGTCTTGTCAGAACCGGTATTGTGGATCCTGAAGCCGATTGTCGTGGAGTTCACTGTGCCGCCAGTCTCGGCATCCACCAACTGGATATGGCCGCCCCAGCTGGTGTGAAGAACCAACTTATCGTTGATCCATACTGGCGCAGAGCCTTCGCCGATGGGCCCTGCCTGCCACAAGTCTTCGCCTGTCACGGCCGACAGGGCCGCCAATCCACCGGATGTATCGGACACCAGGAGCGTCAAGCCAGACGGTGATATCGTCAACGAAGAGATGTGTTTGAGTGGCTTTGCTGTCCAGTTCTTTTGCGACCTGAGCCTGCCTCCCTTCCATTCAAGCGACACCGACGATACCGAGTGCTCTTGGCTGGTAAAGACCGCCTCTGCGTCATGGGCAAATACGCCGTCAAAGACGACGCCCATCTTGAGTGCCTGCTGATTTTTGCTCATTCAGACCGTTGCGCTGGTTGTTCCATTGATCGGTCAGAATGCCAAGCGGCCGCGCAGTTCGTCAAATGGTATCATGACAGAAGTCTGATAAGCCTTGCGGGCGCAAAGCCTGCCATACCAAATTTCAATGTTGGGCAATGGCGGGCGATCGAATGCCATCTCAAAATAACGAAAGAGCGTCGCGCCGGTGGGAATGTCGGCAATGGTCAGCCGATCTCCGGCAACATAGTCGCGGCCAGCAAGTTGTTGTTCCAGAAGCGCATAATGGCCATTCAACCTTTCAAGCGTCGCGGCAATCCTGGTTTTGTCCTGATCGGCCTCGGGCGTGCGCACGCTCAGCCAGAACAACCGGTTTGCATCGGGATAGAGACGCGTCTGGGCCCATTCCATCCATTGATCCGCATTGGCGCGCGCGGCCGGGTCTTGCGGCCACATGACGCCGGCGCTGTAAGTTGCCGCCAGATAGCGAACTATGGCGTTGCTTTCCCAGACAACCGTCTCACCGTCCTGCAAAACTGGAACCTTGCCGTGAGGGTTGAGCTTCAGGAACTCAGGATCGTCCAGCCCGCCGAACCGGCCACCCAACTCGACATGCTCATGGGGCCGGCCGGTTTCCGCAAGCATCCACCTGGCCTTCTGGACATTATCGGACGTTGCCCTGCCGTAAAATGTAATAGCCACCACCGTCTCCTTCTTGCGAAGCCCAACCTAGCCCTTCGTCAAGGAGCCGTCGACAGGTCCACATCAACGACCATCGCCACATGGTCCGACAGGCCCGACCCGCACCAGTCCTCGAACGACCCGACATCGAACCGGCTGACGGCGCCAAGCCAGGCCTCAGGCAGGAAGATGTAGTCGATGTGATAGGTCGGGCCGTCCTTCTTGCGGTCGCGCCAATAGTGGGTGGGGATGCTCTCGCGGCCCTGGGCTTCGCCGGTGATGGCATGATAGGCGCTGACGATGCCGAGATCTTCGAGCTTGTCGACGACGGTTTGATGATTGATGCGCCAGCCGGGCCGGTCCCACAGGATATTGTTGTTGAGGTCACCAGCGACAACGGTGTTTGCGCCCGACAGGAAGTCGCCATTCCTGGTGAGCGCCCTGCGCAACGGGCCGGCCTGGTGTTTGCGGGTGTTCCCGCCGCTGGCATTTTGCGCCCAGACCGCCAGCAGGTTGAAGCTTGCCGGGCCGGTGATGCGCACCGGGGCGATGTATTTCAAGGTGTGATAGTAACTGTCGTCGAGCGCGGCCGTATAACCGTTGAAGGTGAAAACACCGAGTCCCTTGTTAAGATTGTTGCCGATCCAGACCGGTTCGGCCTCAAGCCAGTCGACGGGCCCGCGGCTGCGCATGATATCGGGCCGGGCACACTCGCAAACAATCGCGATGTCGGGCTTGAGGCGCAGCAAGGCATCTGCCTTCCTGTGCAAGGCCATGTTGCAGTTCCATGCCGCAATGCGCATCAGCCACTCGTTATCCGGTAAGGTGAACACACTAAGGCCAGCTTATCACCGGGGACTTCCATTCCAAGACCGGCTGCTGACGGATCGTGTCAGCACACCCATGTGCGAATGTGATATTGCTCGGTTGAACCGAATTTAGCGAGGCGCGAAGGCCATGCAGATCACCACACTTAGAGACCTGACAGCTTTGTACAAGGCAACCAACCCAATTTCGCTGAGCAAGGAGACGGCGGCCCTGACACCTGCCTACCGGCGCTGGATTGAACGCGCGCCGTTCTTTGCAATTGCAACCAGCGGGCCCGGCGGGCTCGATTGCTCACCGCGCGGCGATGCTGTCGGGCAGGCGTTTCGGATGCTTGATGAGGCAACAATCGCGATCCCCGACAGGCGCGGCAACAACCGGCTCGATACATTGAAGAACATCATTCATGATCCAAAGGTGGCGCTTTTGTTCCTCACCCCGGGCATCCATGAGACGGTGCGGATCAACGGCACGGCGACGATCACGACCGATCCGGAGCTGGTCAATTCGTTCGCGGTTGACGGCAAGCTGCCGGCGACGGTCATCGTCGTTGGCATAGAAGCGGTCTACTTCCAGTGCGCCAGGGCCTTGAAGCGCGCACGGCTTTGGGAGCGGGACATGCAGATCGATCGCGATCAAGTGCCGAGCGCCGGCGAAATGACCAAAAGCGCCCTGCCCGATTTTGATGCCGAAGACTACGATGCAGACTTGCAGGGCCGGCAGGCCAAATCGCTTTACTGAATTCTTGCTTGGCCAAGCACGGCAGCGGTTTCGGCAACCAGCCTTTCGATCACGTCAGTCGTGGTATCCTGCCGCATGAGGCCAACGGCCTGGCCGGACCACAGGGCAATGGCATCCGGCTTGCCCTGTTTGGCCGATGCGCCACGCAACGGGCCGGTCAAGGTGTTCATCAGCGGGAAATCGGGCCACTCGGTGACAGCATCCATTTCAGCGGCATAGTCGTTGACGAGGCTGCGGGCATTGCGGCCGGAAAACGCCTTTGAGATCATCGTGTCATCGCCGCTGGCGTTCAGGAGTGCCTGTTTGTGGGCATCGCTCGCCATGCACTCGGGCGTCGCCAAAAATGCCGTGCCGATTTGTACGCCGGCTGCACCCAGCATGAGGGCCGCGGCAATACCGCGCCCGTCGGTGATACCGCCGGCGGCAATGACAGGGACGCTCACTGCATCGACCATGCGCGGAACCAGCGCCATGGTGCCCGCGGTGTTGGCCGGTCCGCGCGGCAGGAACCAGCCGGAATGGCCGCCGGCCTCATAACCTTGTGCAATGACTGCATCGACGCCGCGCTGTTCCAGCCATCTGGCTTCTGCAACGGTTGTTGCCGACGACAGGATGACGATGCCCTGCTGCTTCAGGCTGGCCACTAGGGCTTCGTCCGGCAGGCCGAAATGAAAGCTGGCAACCTTTGGCGATAGTTGCAGGACGGCCTCACAAAGTATGGCATCGAACGGAAAATGCGTCGGCCTGGCCTCGGGCATGTCGCCGGCATCAAGACGGTCATACCAGGCCTGAAGACGCCTCGCTGCCTGAGCGGCCCTGCCGGCGTCCTCTTCAGGATCGTCGTGGACAAAGAAGTTCAGGTTGATGGCCCGGTTGCTCAACGCCTGGGTCGCGTGGGTGACTTCACGCAGCTTTTCTGCCGAGAACATGGCACATCCGAGCGAGCCGAGCACGCCGGCGTTGGCGGCGGCAGCGGCCATCTCAGGCGTCGTCGCGCCGGCCATCGGTGCCTGGACGATCGGGTGTTCTATGTCAAAGAGGTCGCACAGGCGACGGTCGG
>JABDJG010000099.1 GCA_013002595.1 Hyphomicrobiales bacterium
ATAGGATACCCTCGTATCGGGTGGTTGGGCGGGGGAGCGGGCCGGTGCCGAATGCAATAGATCGCACCGCGCTTCAGATCGATGTTTCCTCTCCCCTGATTCGGCTAAATGCGGCTATAAAGCCGTATGCTCAACGCTCTTTCGATCCGCGATATCGTTCTCATTGAGAAGCTCGATGTGTCGCTTTCAGAAGGGATGACCGTGCTGACCGGGGAGACCGGTGCCGGCAAGTCGATCCTGCTGGATGCGCTCGGGCTGGCGCTGGGTGCGCGCGGCGCTGCCGCGCTGGTGCGGTCAGGCGCCGACAAGGGCGTGGTGACGGCGGCGTTCTCTTTGCCGTTGCCAGGCAAGGTTCATGACCTGCTGGATGAGCATGGCGTTGAGGCCGACAGCGAACTGGTGATCCGGCGGATCCAGACCCGGGAGGGGCCGAGCCGGGCGTTCATCAATGACCAGCCGGTGAGCGTGAACCTGCTCAAGCAGGTCGGTGGCCTGCTGGCCGAGATTCATGGCCAGCATGACGACAGGGCATTGATGGATGCCGCCGGCCACCGCCAGCTGGTGGATGCCTACGGCGGGCTGGAAAAGCAATGTGCCCTGGTGGGCGAGGCCTGGGCGGGCTGGACGGCGGCGCGCGAAGACCTGGAGGCGCATGAGGCGCTGATCTCCAAGGCCGCGGCAGACCGCGATTATCTTGAGCATGTTGCTGCCGAACTGCGTGACCTTGCGCCGCAGGAAGGCGAAGAGGACACGCTGGCGGCCAGGCGGCAGATGATGATGCATGCTGAGCAGATTGCCGACACGGTTGATGAGGCATTGCAGGCCTTCACCCGGGACGGGGCCTTTGATGCCCGCCTCAACACGGCCCTGCGCAAGCTGGAGAAGCGGCGCGATCAGGCAGGCGGCATGCTGGATGAGTTGTGCGAGGCGCTGGATCGGGTGCTGGCGGAAGTAAATGAGGGCCAGCGGTTGCTTGTTCAGACCAGGGCGGGGTTGGAATTTGATCCGGGCGAACTGGACAGGGCCGAAGAACGATTGTTTGCCCTCAAGGCGGCGGGGCGCAAACACGGCGTGCAGGTCGACCAACTGTCGGCGCTGGCCGACCGGTTCGAAGCCGAGCTTCAAGCCATCCAGGATGGCGGCAACCGACTGGAAGAGCTGAGGGCGGCGGCGGGCAACGCACATGATGTCTATATGCGTGAAGCCGGCAAGCTGAGCGAGCAGCGGACCAAGGCGGCGCACAAGCTCGATGAGGCGGTTGCAGCCGAACTGGAGCCGTTGAAGCTCGGTCAGGCCCGGTTCGTCACCAAGGTGAGCGCCGATAAGGTGCGCGGCGGTCCAAGCGGGCTGGACACGGTGGTGTTTGAAGTCGTGACCAATCCGGGCGCGCCCTTGCAGCCGCTGGTCAAGATTGCCTCGGGCGGGGAGCTTTCACGGTTCATGCTGGCCCTCAAAGCGGTGCTCGCGGAAAGTGGTTCGGCGCCGACTCTGATCTTCGATGAGATTGACACCGGGGTCGGCGGCGCGGTGGCCGATGCGGTCGGCCAGCGTCTTGCCGAGCTGGCCGACGGGCTACAGGTGCTGGCGGTAACCCATTCGCCGCAGGTTGCCGCGCGTGCCGGACAGCATCTGCTGATTTCCAAGATGCAAACGGTCGGCGATGAAGACAAACGGATGGTGACACGGGTGGTCGAACTGCCTGATGACAGCCGCCGTGAGGAGGTTGCCCGCATGCTGTCGGCAGCCGAGGTGACCGATGAAGCGCGGGCCCAGGCTGAGCGTTTGTTGATGCGGGCGAGTTAGGTGATGGCATTGCGGAAGATTGCAGTTGAGGAGTTGAGTTCCGACCAGGCGGTCGAGGAACTCGCCGCACTGGCGGCCGAGATTGCCGAACATGATCGGCATTATCACCAGGAAGACGCCCCGGTCATTTCGGACGCTGATTACGATGCGCTGCGACGGCGCAACGAAGCGATCGAGCTGCGCTATCCCGATCTGGTGCGCGAGGACTCACCATCGAAATCAGTCGGCGCCACACCATCGGAAAAATTCGGCAAGGTGCGCCATGCGGTGGCGATGCTGTCGCTCGGCAATGCATTTGATGCTGACGATGTTGCCGACTTCGACAAGACCATTCGAAGGTTTCTGTCGCTCGGCGATGATGCGGCGCTGGCCTTTACCGCCGAGCCGAAGATCGACGGATTGTCGATCTCGCTGCGTTATGAAGCTGGCGAACTGGTCATGGCGGCGACACGCGGCGATGGCGCAGAAGGTGAAAACGTCACTGCCAATGTGCGCACGATCAATGAAATTCCCAAGACTGTTGCAGCAAGCGATTTTCCGGACGTATTCGAGGTGCGCGGCGAAATATACCTGTCTCATCAGGACTTCGCCGACATCAATGAAAAACAGAGCAAGGCCGGCGGCAAGGTATTCGCCAATCCACGCAACGCGGCGGCCGGCTCGTTGCGCCAGCTTGATTCATCGATTACCGCGTCACGGCCGTTGCGGTTCTTTGCCTATGCCTGGGGCGAGGCCGGCAATTTGCCTGGTGACACGCAAATGGGTGTGCTGGAAGCGTTCCAGCGCTGGGGTTTCCCGGTGAATCAATTGACTGAGGTGTGTGACAACGTTGACGGGCTGCTGGCGCATTATGCCGAAATCGAACGGCAGCGCGCCGAGCTCGGGTACGATATCGACGGCGTTGTCTACAAGGTCAACCGGCTCGACTATCAGGACCGGCTCGGCTTCAGGTCGCGGACGCCGCGCTGGGCCGTGGCGCACAAGTTTGCGGCTGAAAAGGCGATGACGATCCTGGAAGACATCGAGATTCAGGTCGGGCGCACCGGTGCGCTGACACCGGTTGCGCGGCTGAAACCGGTGACCGTCGGCGGTGTGGTGGTGTCGAACGCGACGCTTCACAATGAAGACGAGATCGAGCGCAAGGGTATTCGCATCGGCGATACGGTGGTCGTGCAAAGGGCAGGCGATGTCATCCCGCAGGTCGTTGAGTTTGTTGCCGACAAGCGGCCCGAGGACGCCGAACCTTTTGTGTTTCCGAAGGTCTGCCCGGCCTGTGGCAGCCATGCGGTGCGCGATGTCAATGAAAAGACCGGCAAGGTCGATGCGGTGCGGCGCTGCACCGGTGGCCTGATTTGCCCGGCACAGCGGGTCGAGCGGCTGAAGCACTTCGTGTCGCGCAATGCCTTCGATATTGAAGGGCTTGGCGACAAGGTGATTGTCGAGTTCTACCATGACGGCCTGATCCAGTCGCCGCAGGATATCTTCAGCCTCGAAGTGCGCGATCAAAAGTCGCTGAAACGGCTGAAGGACCGCGAGGGCTGGGGTGAAACGTCGGTGCGCAACCTGTTTGCCGCGATTGACGAGCGGCGCACGATCGGGCTTGACCGATTCCTGTATGCGCTTGGCATCCGCCATGTCGGTGAGACGACAGGCAGGGTTCTGGCGCGGTCCTATGGCACGCTGGAGGCGCTGCGGTTCGCCATGCTCGAGGCGGCGGCCGACCGGGACGGCGAGGCCTTTGCCGATCTCAACAACATCGATGGGATCGGCACGACGGTGGCCGATGCGCTGGCTGAGTTTTTCGGTGAGCCGCACAATCTCAAGGTGTTTGACGAACTGTGCGAACACCTGACCGTGACGGCATTGGAGGCGGTTGACACAGGCTCGCCCGTCTCAGGCAAGACGATTGTCTTTACCGGCGCGCTGGAGCGGATGTCGCGCGATGAGGCCAAAGCGATGGCCGAACGGCTGGGCGCAAAAGTATCGGGCTCGGTCTCAAAGAAAACCGATCTGGTCGTTGCAGGCCCCGGCGCCGGCTCCAAGCTCAAGAAGGCGGCGGAACTGGGCATCGAGGTCATCGATGAAGACGACTGGTTCGTGCGGGTCGGTCAGGACTGATCGATCACTGGGTCGGACAGGTCCGATCAAATCAATTGATTGGGCAATGCCCGTGCTTTGTGCTGCAATTATCGGCATTCACTCAAATGTTTCCAGCGAGACTGTCATGCCGAAACTGCCTGCGCTTGATCCAAAGACCATCGATGCCCGGTTGGGCGCGTCCTATCCGCCTGAATTTGCCGCCTCGACGGCTGAACGTGCCAAGCGGGTGCTGACGGGCGCATTGGGGCTGACACAGTTTGGCGTCAATATCACCGAACTGCCGCCTGGAGCAGCATCTGCTCTCAAGCATTGGCATTCGCATGAAGATGAATTCGTTTACGTGCTGTCGGGTGAAACGGTGCTGGTAACCGATGACGGCGAACAGGTTCTGTGCGCTGGCATGTGCGCCGGGTTTCCTGGCGGAGTCGAGAAGGGTCATTTCTTCGTAAACCGATCGGCAGCGCCGGCAACGATCCTGGAGGTCGGGACGCGCGATGACAGGGACGAGGGCAACTATCCCGACGATGACCTGCATTGCCTACCGGGGCGCTACCGGAATCCGCAGTTCACCCGCAAGGATGGCACGCCGGTTTGATCGTTGAGTATTTCCATCACCCGTCAATCCCGGCCTTGAGCCGGATTCAAATGGCGCATGCTCTCTCTCATTGCCTCCCTCGGGCTTGACCCGAGGGTCCAAGTACCAGCTGGATCAAAGTAGCAAGTTTGGTGCGACCATGCCGTCTGGCGGAGTGGTGAAGAGGTATACGTGGCAGGCCGTGGGCGATTCTCGTGCTGGAGATTGGTCCTTGGGTCAAGCCCAAGGAAGGCAGTAAGAGTGTCGGCTATCAGGCCGTGATCTCAGCGGTTGCCTGCTTCAGCCAGGCGGCCTCGTCTTTGTCAAGGGCAGGGGACAGCTCATCGTGGACGCGGGTGTGGTAGGCATTGAGCCATGCCAGTTCCTCATCCGTCATCAGCTTGGCTGCGATCAGGCGGCGGTCTATCGGGCACAAGGTGAGGGTTTCCAGCCAGTGCATGGGACGTTCGCCGCCGGGAATGTCTTCGGGCTCGCGAACGACCACCAGGTTTTCGATGCGGATGCCGAATTCGCCCTGTTTGTAGTACCCGGGCTCGTTGGACAGGATCATGCCGGCCTGGAGCTTGGTCGTGTCGGCTTTTGAAAAGCGGGCAGGGCCTTCGTGGACCGACAGATAGCTGCCGACGCCATGGCCGGTGCCATGGTCAAAATCGAGACCGGCCGTCCACAGGGCCTGGCGGGCAAGCACATCAAGGTTGCCGCCGCTGGTGCCGGCCGGAAAACGTACACGGGTCAGGTTGATCATGCCTTTGAGCACCCGGGTGAAGCGGTCCTTCATTTCAGCGCTCGGCTCGCCGACGATCATGGTGCGGGTGATGTCGGTGGTGCCATCGATATACTGTGCGCCGCTATCGACCAGATAGATGTTTCCCGGCTCAATCTTGAGATTGGACCGGACCGAGACCCGGTAATGCGGGATGGCGGCATGCGGGCCGGCGCCGGAGATCGAATCGAACGAGATTTCCTTCAATTCGCCGGTGTCGGCGCGAAAGCCTTCCAGTTTTGTGGCAGCCGACACTTCATCGAGCCCGCCGCCCGGCGCCTCACGGTCGAACCAGGTGAGGAACCGCACCATGGCGATGCCGTCGCGGTGGTGGGCAGCGCGGGCGCCTTCGATTTCAACCCGGTTCTTGACCGCCTTGGGCAGGATGCACGGGTCGGTCTGCTTGATCACAGTTGCACCGGCATCGGTGAGGATTTCGGCTATTGCCTGCGGCGCCCAGGCCGCATCTAGCGATACCTTGGCCTTGTCCTTGCCCAGTTGCTCAAGATGATGGCCGAAGCTGCCCGGCGCCTCGATCGTTGCAACCTTTTCGATTGCCGTTCGGGCATCTTCGGGGATGCGCTCGGCGCTCATGAACAATTGTGCCGGCTGGTCCTGCCGGATGATGGCAAGGGCCAGGGCGACCGGATTGTGGGCAACGTCCGAGCCGCGGATGTTGAAAGCCCAGGCAATCGAGTCGGGCAGGGTCAGCACCAGGGCGTTGGCGCCGGCGCTGGCGAGGTCGGATTTGATATCGGACAGTTTGTCAGCGCTCGATTTGCCGGCAAACTGTAGCGGCTGGGCGGTGATGGCGCCGGCCGGCCGGGCCGGCTGGTCGGACCAGATATCATCAATCGGATTGGTCCCGGCAGGCACCAGTTCGGCACCTGCCTTTCGGCACGCCTTGCCAAAGCGTTCAACCTGGGATGAGGTTAGCAACCAGGGGTCGTAGGCAAGGCGCTGGCCGCTTCTTAGGTTGTTTTCGATCCATGTCGCCGGCGGTGCTTCAATCAGGTGCTGCGGGGTCATCACCGCGGTGTCGACCTGTTCGGTGACCTGGATGGTGTAGCGGCCGTCAACGAAGATGGCAGCGGCATCGGCCATGATGATCGCCAGGCCGGCAGACCCTGAAAATCCGGTCAGCCAGCGTAGCCGTTCGGCATAGGCCGCAACATATTCACCCTGATGTTCGTCGGAACGCGGCACGATGAAACCGTCAAAATCGAGCTCGGCCAACCGGGCTCGCAAGGCAGCGATGCGCTCGGCGCTGTTTTCACTGGAGGCGACGTCGTCGAAGGATTGAAACATAACCTTTCATAAAGGCTCGCCGCCAGTGCTGCAATGGTCATCGAGATATCCGAAAGAGGCCGCAAATTGGTTAATGTTGCACTGCAACATCGCTGCCAAATTGCCCAGCCGTGCCTTGCCACAGGCGTTTAATTGCCGGGATTTGGAGGGCCACAGGAATGGGTTCCACCAAGGCAATCCGAATAACTTTATCAATTTTGTTAACATACTGTAATGTTGAGGTTTATATGGGTTTCACGGTTATGAACGTTTGATGAACGGAGCTATGCGTTTTTTGCAATTCTGATCGGTAAACTCTGCACTGGTGCTGGCGGTGTGAACTACCATATAAGCTTTCACATGATGTTGCGTCGCAGCAAACGACGTAACCGACCTTATTTCAGATGCTGCATGCCAGCCCGCGAAACCAACCGGATCCATGCACCAACGGCAGAAGGACTGAAAAGATGAGCGCACTTGTTTTTGATCACAACACCCCGATCGTCGGATCGGCTTCCCGTATGATTTCCAACGTCCTTGGCGGCGCTGCAGATTTCGCACTGAACTATGCTTCGCGCGCTCGCGCCGAAAAGCAGCTTGCTTCTCTGGATGACCGCATGCTGGCAGACATCGGCATGGAACGTAGCGACATCCACAGCAAGGTTTGGGGCTCACGCAGCCGTTAAAACCCACTACGCTAGGCCGACAGGCCATTTCGCGTAGACATAGAAGCGCCCGGCTCTCCCTCCCCCGCCGGGCGCTTTTTTTGTGAGAAGTCGTGACCGGCCCGCTCCCCCTGCCCAACCACCCGATAAGGACACCCTAGGGG
>JABDJG010000478.1 GCA_013002595.1 Hyphomicrobiales bacterium
AACTTGAACCTTGAGCGGGCAATCAGGGCTGCGCCGCTCCATATAGTCACAATCACGTTCCAGGCTGTCGGCTGCCTCGGTAAGCTCGGCAATCTGTTTACGCAGGAATTTGACCTGCGCCCTGCCTTTTTCCAGCGCGATTAGCCGCTGTTTTTCCGGACCGCCTTCAGTTTCATAAAGGTCGAGCAATTCCTTGATCTCAACAAGCGTGAAACCGGCCTGTTTGCCGCGCAATGTCAGCATCAGGCGGGCCCGGTCGCGCCGGTTGAAGATCCGGGTCAGGCCACCGGTACGCCGGGTGGGATGCAAGATCCCCTTTGCCTGGTAAAATCGAACTGCACGAGGTGTTACATTAAATTCGCGGCAAAGATCGCCGATCGAAAACTGCTGTTTGTCTTCCATGATGTGTCTACGCTGCCCCAGCCAGTTAACCCCTGCGCGGCCAACACGCGGCCACGCCCTATAGATCAGCCTGGGAAAACATCGAACATAACGACCGTTGTGACTGCGGCCAGCGAACGTCGACAGACCTCCATATCGCGCACCGCGATCAGGATTGCCAAACAGTCGTACAAGTCCGCCACTCTAAGGCAGCAGTCTGTTTATTCGGTTGAAACCGCCGAAAACCCTCACGTTACCGGCCGCTTAATCTCCCCAAACGTCCGTCTGAATCTTTCAATCCAAACATTAAAGAAATACCACAATAGTACAACTATTGCCATAGACTGGAATGTCGTATTTGGCACATTTTAGTTCGTGGACAGATCAACGAGGGTCGCTGCCAGAACCTGAGCGCCGACGGCACAATGGGCCGGTTCGGCCCATTCGTCCGGGTGATGCGACAGCCCGCCCCGGCATGGGATGAAGATCATCGCCGACGGGCAGCGGCGGGCGGCATAGAGCGCATCGTGGAAGGCGCCGGAGGCAAGATGCGCGCATTCGTGGCCAAGTGCGCCGGCCGAAGCTGCCAGCCGATCGACAATATCTTGCGGGAAAGCTGTCGGGTCCATCTGGGTCGTCGGCGTCACCTTGAAGGAACACGGCGCCGTGGCCTCTTTCAACAGATCATCTATTTGACTGCATTTTCGCTCCAGGACCGATTTGTCGGGATGCCGGAAATCAATCGAGAACATGACCTTTTCAGGAATTGTGTTGGGTGAATTCGGCTCAACGATGATCCGGCCGATGGTAAAACGGACGATATCGTCGGGATCATCCATCAGCGCATTGAGAGCGGCGACCGCACGGTGCGCCGCCTGGAAGGCATCGTGCCGTCCTTTCAGCGGCGTGGTGCCGGCGTGACCAGCGGTGCCAAAAATATCAACATTCATCCAGCGCACGCCCTGAATGGAGGTGACGGCGGCAACCGGAATGTTGCCGGCCTCAAGCACAGGACCCTGCTCGATGTGCGGTTCGATATAGGCATGGGCGGCAAACTGGCGCGGCCGGCGCGGCAGATCCGGTGTGGCTTCAAGCGTTGACTGAAGCGCATCGGCGAGGCGCACGCCATCGATCCCGATATCATCGAGATAGCCTTCCAGCGGCATGGCGCCGGACCACACGGAAGACCCGGTACAGCCGCGATCAAACCGGCCACCCTCCTCATTGGTCCATGCAACCATGTCAATCGGCCGGTCAGTCTTGATACCGGCATCATCCATCGCCTGCATTGCCTCGAAGGCGGCCAATACACCGTACGCTCCGTCGAACTTGCCGCCGGCGGGCTGAGAATCCATATGACTGCCAGCAATGACGGGTTCGGCATCAGCCTGAAGACCGGGGCGGCGAACCCACAGGTTGGCGGCATCATCGACACTGGCCTCATAGCCCGATTGTTCGGCCCAGCGGATCATCAGGGCGCGCGCTTCGATATCCTCGCGTGACAATGCATGCCGGCAAACACCGCCATCCGGGCGGGCGCCAATCGCGGCAAGGTCCATCAGCCGGCCCCAAAGGCGCTCTTCGGAGATCATTTCCGCGGCCGCGCGCGCATTGTCCGAAACGTCGTTTTTCATTGTACGCCTCCGTGCTAGGGTCTGTGGGGTTCAGCTTAAAGACAAAGTCAGGGGTCGGCCAGATGGCAGCGCAGATTGAAATTCCCGCCCGGCGGGGCAAGGCAACCCGGCTCGATGCCGGTCAGGCGATCAAGATTACCAATACGCACGGCACGCAGGTTGTCGATTTCTGGGCATTCGTGGCCGGTCATCTGACGGAATTTGTCGGCATGGAGCACTGCCGGGCGACCTGGAAACGTCTGTTTCCGGTCACCGGCGACCATCTTTACACCAACAAGCGGCGTGCGCTCATGACACTGGAAGAGGACACATCGCCCGGCCGGCACGATACACTGATGGCGCCGTGCGACAATGAGCGCTACGGGCTCTTGGGCTGCACCGAATATCATGACAATTGCCGCGACAACATGCATGCCGGGCTGGCCGAACTGGGGATCAGCGTTCCCTATACGCCCGATTCCCTGAACCTGTTCATGAACATCCCCTGGCAACAGGACGGATCGCTGTCATTCGATGCCGCGTTGTCAAAGCCCGGCGACTACGTCGTGCTAAGGGCGCAGCTGGACTGCATTGCAGTGATGTCCGCGTGTCCGCAGGATATCCTCGACATCAACAGCCAGAAACCCGTCGAGGCGCATTTCGAGATCCTGGACTAGGATCCGTACTCACCCGGCCACCTTCTCGCGCATCGTAACAAGTTCTTCTGCCGCCGTCGGGTGAACCGCAATTGTCGCGTCGAAATCGGCCTTGGTTGCACCCATCTTGACGGCGATACCGAGAATCTGGGCCATTTCGCCGGCATCGGGGCCCATGATGTGGCAGCCGAGCACCTTGTCGGTTGTTGCATCAACGATGAGCTTCATCAGCATCTTTTCGTCCGACCCGGACAGTGTGTGCTTCATGGGACGGAAGACCGATCTGTAGATATCGATTTCGTCATAGGTCTCGCGGGCTTTGGCCTCGGTCAGGCCGACGGTGCCCAGTTCCGGCTGTGAGAACACCGCCGTTGCGATGTTGTCATGGTCAACGGCGGTTGGCTTGTCGCCATAAACGGTGTCGGCAAAGGCGTGGCCCTCGCGGATCGCCACCGGCGTCAGGTTCATCCGGTGGGTGACATCGCCAATGGCATATATATTGGGGACATTGGTCTGCGAGAAGCCGTTGACGATGACGGCACCATCATCGCGGACTTCAATGCCGGCATTGTCAAGACCGAGGCCTTCGATCTTGGGCCAGCGGCCGGTTGCATACATGACAAGACCGGTGTCGAATGGCTTGCCGGTATCGGTCGCCACGGTGAAATGGTCACCGTTCTGCTTGATACTCTCGACATGGGCACCGGTGTGGACGGTAATGCCCTTCTTGGCCATTTCCTCAGCCAGATGGTTGCGCAGATCGTCGTCAAATCCGCGCAATATCTGCTCGCCGCGATACAATAGTGTGGTGTCGACACCCAACCCATTGAAAATGCAGGCAAATTCAACGGCGATGTAGCCGCCACCCACAATGGTGATGCTCTGTGGCAGTTGATCGAGATGAAAGGCCTCATTGGAGGTGATCGCGTGCACGGAGCCTTCGAATTCGGGCACATAGGGCGCAGCGCCGACGGCAATCAGGATACGTTCTGCGGTGATCTTGCGGCTCTCGGAGATTAATTCAACGGTATGTGCATCACGCATCTCGGCCCGGCTGCGGAACACCTCAACACCGGCCTTTTCCAGGTTGGTGACATAAATCTTGCTGAGGCGCTCGATTTCGAGATCCTTGTTGGCGACCAGTGTGGGCCAATCGAATGAGGCGCCCTCCACCGTCCAGCCAAAGCCGGCAGCATCAGCAAACTCGTCGGCAAAATGGCTGGCATAGACAAACAGTTTTTTCGGCACGCAGCCACGGATCACGCAGGTGCCGCCATAGCGGTATTCCTCCGCAATGGCGACTCTTGCACCGTATTGCGAGGCAATACGCGCTGCCCTGACGCCACCCGAGCCGCCGCCGATGACGAACAGATCATAATCGTAATCACTCATGCCACTTGTCTACCTTGATGGTTTGCAGTCCGCCAGGTCTGCCTATCAGGGCAAGGTCGGCGGTGCGAATGAACAGGCCGTGATCGGCGACACCGGCGATCGACGACAGCACCTGTGCCAATGTCCCGGCATCTTCGATGCGGCCGAAATGACAATCGTAGATCAGGTTGGCGTTGTCGGTAACGAAGGGCTCACCGTCCCGCATCCGCAGAACAATGTCGCCCTGGCAGCCACAGGCGGAAGAAGCCGCCTTGATTTTAAGGCGGGTCGAACCATGACCGAATGGAATGACCTCAACCGGCAGCGGAAACCGGCCCAGGGTCTCCACATGCTTGGAGGCATCGGCAATGACGATCATCCGTTTGGACGAGGTGGCAACGATCTTCTCGCGCAGCAAGGCACCGCCGCCACCCTTGATGAGCGACAGCTTGTCGTCAAGCTCATCGGCACCGTCAACCGTGAGGTCGAGTTCGGGTGTCTCGGCCAGTGTCGTGAGCGGGATGCCCAACTGACTTGCCTGCGTTTCGGTTGCCTTAGATGTCGGCACGCACAAGACATTGAGGCCGGCGGAAATTTTCCTGCCAAGCCCGTCAACAAACCGGGCTGCGGTTGAGCCCGTGCCCAGGCCCAACAGCATGCCGTCTTCGATGTGGTCGAGCGCAGCGTCCGCCGCCGCCTGTTTCTGCTCGTCGGGCGTCAACTCACAGACCACCCATCAGCATGTATTTGATCTCAACGAACTCATCCATGCCGTGTGAGGATCCTTCGCGGCCGATGCCGCTTTCCTTGACGCCGCCGAACGGGGCGACCTCGGTTGAGATGATGCCTTCGTTGATGCCGACGATGCCATAATCGAGGCCCTCGCCGACACGCCACACCCGGCCGATGTCGCGGGTGTAGAAGTAGCACGCCAGGCCGAACTCGGTGTCGTTGGCCATCGCCATTGCTTCTTCTTCGGTCTTGAAGCTGAATAATGGGGCAACCGGTCCGAAGGTCTCTTCGCGGGCGACCGCCATGGCGGTGGTGACATCGCGCAGGATGGTCGGTTCAAAGAAATTACCGCCGAGCGACTTGCCGCCGGCAACAACGCTGGCGCCCTTGCCGACGGCATCATCGATATGTTCCTGGACCTTCTCAATCGCTGCCTTGTTGATCAGCGGCCCGGTGGTGACACCATCCTCGACGCCATTGCCGACCTTCATGCCGGCAACCGCGGCTGCAAGCTTTTCAGCAAAGGCATCATAGACGCCTTCCTGAACCAGGATGCGGTTGGCGCACACGCAGGTTTGGCCGGCGTTGCGATATTTCGATGCCATTGCGCCAACAACGGCGGCATCAAGATCGGCATCGTCAAAGACGATGAACGGAGCATTGCCGCCGAGCTCCATGCCAACCTTTTTGACGGTGCCAGCACACTGCTCCATGAGGATCTTTCCGATCTCGGTCGAGCCGGTGAAAGTCAGCATGCGGATGATCGGACTGGAGGTCATCTCGCCGCCGATCTCGGAGGCCTTGCCAGTAACGACATTGACCACACCGGCCGGAATGCCGGCACGCTCTGCCAGCTCGCAAAGTGCCAGCGCCGACAGGGGTGTTTCCGATGCCGGCTTGATGACGATCGAGCAGCCGGCAGCAAGCGCCGGTCCGGCCTTGCGGGTGATCATCGCGTTGGGAAAGTTCCACGGTGTAATCGCGGCGACAACACCAACCGGCTGGCGGATGCACACGATGCGGGCATCGACCTTGTGCGAGGGGATCGTCTCACCGTTGATGCGCTTTGCCTCTTCGGCAAAGAACTCGATGAACGATGCGCCGTAGCCAACCTCGCCGCGCGACTCAGCGAGTGGCTTGCCCTGCTCGGCAGTCATGATCTGGGCGAGGTCTTCGGTGTTCTCGATGATCAGGTTGAACCAGGCGCGCATGATGTTGCTGCGCTCCTTGGCGGTCTTTGCAGCCCAGCCCTTCATGGCGGCCGCGGCATCGGCAATGGCGCCAGCGGTTTCCTTGGCGCCCAGCTTGGGCACGCTGGCGATGACCTCGCCGGAGGCCGGGTTGGTGACATCGATACGCTCATCGCTGCCGACCCATTTGCCATTGATGTAACAGTCCTCGCGCAGGAGAGACTGATCGGTGATGATGCTGCGCAGCGCCTGGGTTTTGCTGACGTCCATTTTATGGCCTCCTTCATGTTGGTTGATTAGCCGCGTCTTAGCACACACTCGACCGGGCCACCAAGGGCTGTCATGATCGGTTCACCGCAGTTTGAGGTGTTGGTTCAAGTAACCTGAAAAGATGAGTCTTTCGAATCGCTTAGGCGTCCATGCTAAACAGATCGCGAACGGCGCTTGGGGCATCGATTAAAATGCCTCACGCATCACTTCGATGGAAACTCCACCGCGGTCCTCACACTTCACTTTAACGTAATTGCAGCGCCCAACATGAAACTGAACACGGTAGTCTTTGATCTGGACGGCACATTGGTGGATACCGCGCCTGATCTGATGCATGCGACCAATGCGATACTGACCGCGCATGGCCGGCGTGCGGTCAGTCTGCACGAGCTGCGCGAGATGGTCGGGCATGGTGCGCGGATGCTGATCGACAAGGGCTTCCGCCTGACCGGCGATCCCATCGAAGGAGAGCGGCTGGAACCGCTGTACCAGGATTTCGTCGACCACTACGCGGCCAACATCGCGGTCGACAGCGTGCCCTATCCCGGCGTTATCGAGTTGATGAATGCGTGTAAGGCACAAGGGCTGGCGATGGCTGTGTGCACCAACAAGCTGGAGATGCTGTCGGTCCGGCTGATCGAGGAGCTCAAGCTGTCGCACTACTTTTCCTGCATCATCGGCCCTGACACAATCGGCATTGCCAAACCGGACCCGGCGCCATTGCGCGAGGCGGTGCAAAGATCGGGCGGCACGATGGAGCGCGCCATCATGATCGGCGACAGCGAGACCGATATCAAGACCGCCAAGGCAGCATCGGTACCAGCCATCGGCGTCAGCTTCGGGTATACCGACAAGCACGTCTCAACGTTCGAACCAGAACATGTAATCGACCACTATGATGAGGCCTGGGC
>JABDJG010000482.1 GCA_013002595.1 Hyphomicrobiales bacterium
CCTAGTTGGCAGACCAGCGCTGAATCAGCTCCTCGTAGGCGATCGTCTCGCCCTGAGGCTTCTCGTTGTCGAGAGCCGCTGCCGGACCGTCGTCGCGGCCAAGCCACTCGGCGGCATCGACTTGCGGGTTCAGCCTCGGGCCGCAGCCGCCATAGACGCTGTCGGCCTCGTCCACCGCCTGCATGCGCGACATGACCTGATCCATCTCGCCGGCCAGACGATCCATGGCCTGCTGCGGGGTGAAAGCACCGGAGTTCACGTCACCGATGTTCTGCCACCACAGCTGGGCCAGCTTGGGATAGTCCGGCACGTTGACGCCGGTCGGGGTCCAGTTGACACGGTCCGGTGAGCGGTAGAACTCGATCAGACCGCCAAGCTTCGGCGCCCGGTCGGTGAAGTGCTGATGGTTGACCGTTGAGTCGCGAATGAAGGTGAGACCTACGTCGCTCTTCTTCACATCCACAGTCTTTGAAACGACGAACTGGGCATAGAGCCAGGCGGCCTTGCGGCGATCGACGGGCGTTGACTTGAACAGTGTCCACGAGCCGGCGTCCTGATAGCCAAGCTTCTGGCCTTCGACCCAGTACGGACCATGCGGGGAGGGCGCCATGCGCCACTGCGGATTGCCGTTGTCATCAACGGTGTTGTTGCCCTCGCTTTTGGGGGCGACCATCGATGCTGTAAAGGCGGTGTACCAGAAGATCTGCTGGGCAACGTTGCCTTGCGACAGGGCTGGCAGCGACTGATAGAAGTCATAGTCAGCCGCACCGGGAGGGGCGTACTTGCGCAGCCACTCATCCCATTTGCGGATCGCATAAACCGCGGCCGGGCCATTGGCGCCGCCACCGCGGGTGACCGACGCACCGGCCGGATTGCACGAGCCGTCTTCCATGCGGATGCCCCATTCATCGATCGGGCGGCCGTTCGGCAGGCCCTTGGAGCCGGCACCGGCCATCGACAGCCAGGCATCGGTCATGCGCCAGCCAAGGTCCGGTGCGCGCTTGCCGTAGTCCATATGGCCATAGACGCGCACGCCATTGATTTCCTTGACGTCGTTGGTGAAGAAGTCAGCGATGTCCTCGTAGGCCGACCAGTTGACCGGCACGCCAAGGTCGTAGCCGTACTTGTCCTTGAACTTCTTCTTCAGGTCCGCGTTGTCGAACCAGTCCTTGCGGAACCAGTAGAGGTTGGCGAACTGCTGGTCGGGGAGCTGATAGAGCTTGCCGTCCGGGCCGGTGGTGAAGGACGCGCCGATAAAATCGGCGACATCGAGACCGGGATTTGTGACGTCCTTACCTTCGCCGGCCATCCAGTCGGACAGGTTGACGGCGAGCTGCAGCCGGGAGTGCGTGCCGATCAGGTCTGAATCGTTGATGTAGGCATCGTACAGGTTGCGGTTGGTCTGCATCTGCGTCTGTACGGCCTGGACCACCTCGCCTTCACCGAGAAGCTGGTGGTTGACCTTGATGCCGGTGATTTCCTCAAACGCCTTGGTGAGGGTCTTTGACTCATACTCATGGGTTGGAATGGTTTCGGACAGTACATTGATCTCCATGCCGGCGAACGGTTTGGCGGCATCGATAAACCATTGCATTTCAGCCTTTTGCTCGTCTTTCGACAGTGCAGAGGGCTGGAATTCGTCGTTTATCCATTTTTCCGCTTCGGCCATGCCCGCAAAGGCGGGCGAGGCCATACTCAGTGCGATGGCGGCGACTGAAGCCATAAGCAGCTTCTTCATGGGGGCATCCTCCTCGATTATCTGAACCGCGGACTTGTGCCGCGGTATCCCTACAGTAACGCAGGGCCAATCAAAGAACGAAGCGATACGAAAGTCAACAAGGGAATTCGATTGATATTTCCGAAAAAAACCGCAATTATACGAAAGCGTGAGCTATTGGAGGTGACATGCGGCCACTGCATCCCAGACAGAGTGATATTTTGCAGATCGCAAGGCGTCACGGGCGCGTCGATGTCGAATCGCTGGCGTCTCATTTTGATGTGACGCCACAGACGATCCGTAAGGATCTCAATGATTTATGCGAAATCGAAGCCCTGCAGCGGGTGCATGGCGGTGCGGTGCATCCCTCCAATACAGCAAACTTTACCTATCTATCCCGGCGCGAACTGGCTGCAGACAGCAAACAGTCAATTGGCGAACGCACTGCACGGCTGATTCCCGATAATTCTTCGATTATCCTCAATATCGGCACGACAACCGAGCAGGTGGCGCAGGCGTTGAGGCGGCATGAAGGCCTGATGGCGATCACCAACAATCTGAATGTCGCCTACATTCTGGCCGATGCGCCTGATGTTGAGGTTGTTGTGGCCGGCGGCATGGTGCGCAAGAGTGACAATGGCATCATCGGCGGGGTGGCGATCGATCACATTCGCCAGTTCAAGGTTGATTTTGCGGTGATCGGTGCATCGGCGATCGATGAAGACGGCTGCCTGCTCGACTTTGATTACAGCGAAGTGCGGGTCGCCCAGGCCATCCTCGAGCAGGCACGGACCCGGATCCTGGTTGCCGACGTCATGAAGTTCGAGCGCCGGGCTCCGGTTCAGATCGGGCATTTGTCCGACATCGACATTTTTGTAACCGATGCAGTGCCGCCGCAGAGCATCTGCGAAATGTGCCGGACCCATAAGGTCCAACTGGAAGTAGCCGAGGCGCAAGTCAACTCCCATCTGCATCTTGCCGCCAAAGGACCGTGAACGGGTCATGTATGATGTTCTGGTAATCGGTGGCGGGGTCAATGGAGCCGGGATCGCCCGCGATGCGGCGGGCCGTGGTTACTCGGTCTGCCTGTGCGAGGCCGGCGACCTGGCGATGGGCACCTCGTCGGCGTCCACAAAGCTTGTGCACGGCGGGCTTCGTTATCTGGAATTCTACGAATTCAATCTGGTCCGTAAAGCGCTGATGGAACGCGAGGTCCTGTGGCGCATGGCACCGCATATCATCTGGCCGTTGCGCTTTGTGTTGCCGCATCACAAGGGTTTGCGGCCAGCCTGGTTCCTGCGGTTGGGACTGTATGTCTATGACTATATCGGCGGCCGCAAACTGTTGCCGGCAACGCGGGTGCTCAATCTCATGTGCGATGCGGCAGGAGAGCCGCTTCAGGCCGACTTCAGGACCGGGTTCGAGTATTCCGATTGCTGGGTCGACGATGCCCGACTGGTGGTGCTCAATGCCCGCGATGCAGCCGACAAGGGGGCTGATATTCGCACGCGCACCAAAGTGATCAAGGCCGAAAGGCGCAACGGGCATTGGATGGTCGGTCTTGAAGACGTTGTCTCCTCTGAGCGATCGAAGGTCGACTGCCGGTTTCTGGTGAATGCTGCAGGGCCCTGGGTCGATGAGGTGCTGAAACGGGCGATGGGCCGCAATGATGCCCGCAACGTCCGGCTGGTGCGCGGCAGCCACATCGTCGTCGACAGGCTGTTTGACCACGAGCGCTGTTATATATTTCAAAATGCCGATGACAGGATCATATTCGCGATCCCTTATGAGCGCGATTACACGTTGATTGGCACGACGGATGAAGATCACCATGAGGGTCTCGACAAGATCGAGGCAAGCAGCCAGGAGATTGCCTATCTTTGTGAGGCTGCGACTGAATATTTCAAGAAGTCAATCACGCCTGGCGACGTTGTGTGGACCTATTCCGGTGTCCGTCCGTTGTTTGACGATGGTGCCAGCAAAGCACAGGAAACCACGCGGGACTTCGTGATCAAGAAGGAGGGCGATGCAGCAAACGGCATTCTGCTCAACGTGCTTGGTGGCAAGATCACGACCTATCGCAAGCTGGCGGAAGTGGCGCTTGACGATATCGAAGAGGCACTTGGTGCCCGGCAGCCTGCCTGGACCGAAACCTCGACGTTGCCGGGCGGCGATTTCGAGCCGACCGAGTTTGCCGATCTGTTGCAGCGGTATGGCAAACGTTATGGGTTCATGCCGCGCACGCAGCTGGAAAG
This sequence comes from Hyphomicrobiales bacterium, assembly GCA_013002595.1. GTDB lineage: Bacteria > Pseudomonadota > Alphaproteobacteria > Rhizobiales > Aestuariivirgaceae > JABDJG01. Next base: position 3,973 of record JABDJG010000482.1, read on the forward strand.
GCTATTGCGGTGTTATGGCACGCGGGCTGAAAAAATACTGGGAGATGCCCGCTCGACAGATGACCTGGGCCGGCATTTTGGTGCTGATCTGTATCAGGTTGAAGTCGATTACCTGACCCGGCACGAGTGGGCACGCCAGGCCGATGACATCTTGTTCCGGCGAACCAAACTTGGCATCCGGTTCAGCAAGGCGCAGACGAAGTCTCTGGTTGCTTATTTGGCAGAGCAATCCAAGCAGGTGGCGTAGAACGGTTCAATAATCGCCGGTGCCGAACACCACGCCGACTTCGGTTTCAGACCGCCAGACAACGATGCAGTCTATGCTGAAGTCCTCCGACTGGATGGTGAGCTTGAAATTGGAAGGCACGTGAACAACGCTGGCGAACTGCATGCGGGCGCCGGTCTCGGATATGTCCTGCACAAAACACGGCATTTGCTCCTTGCCCGCGGCATAGGTGATAAACCCGTCCTTGAGCACGGGTATCCTCTTGGCGCCACGCCGGTTCTTAAGGTCCAGTTCTGCCGTAGTGACGGCTTTAGTCATATCCACACAGTTCCTTGTTTCTGCACAAAATGCAGCAATTTTCCAGGTCATTCAGACGGGCAAATTACCATCGAAAAGTTAGTATGAGATTACGGGCAATTCGGGATTTTAACCAAATTTGCTAACCAGTTTCCCGAGAGGCGGGCCAAATGGATTATGAGCAATACAACGCGTTCTGCGGCTCGCTGGCGGCGACGACGTATGTCGTGCAGTGGGGCGGGGCGCATGTCTGGAAGGTCGGGGGCAAGGTCTTTGCAATCGGTGGCTGGGCGCAGGACCGGCCGGCGTTCACGTTCAAGGTGAGTGATCTGTCCTATGAGGTATTGCGCGACCAACCAGGATTGCGGCCGGCGCCGTATCTTGCGTCCCGCGGCATGAAGTGGATCCAGCACTATGCCGAGCCCGGGTTGAATGATGATGAGTTGAAGGATTACCTGCGCCAATCGCACAAGATTGTTTCCCTCGGCCTCAGCAAGAAGAAACAGCGTGAACTGGGTCTGGCTCGCGAGTGAACCGGCTGCTAGAGCATGTTTTACTTATACGGAATCATTTGACCGGGTTTTCGCGTCTGCTGGCTAGTTCAAAGCCCACGCCGTGGTCTGGCCGATCACAAGTGGGCTGTAACGACGTCCAGCGGG
>JABDJG010000491.1 GCA_013002595.1 Hyphomicrobiales bacterium
AATAGTCATCTGCCTGCAGCGCGGTTGTCCAATAGGCAGTGCGCTCGGTGCAAACTTCATTTGCAAGATAGTCAGCTGGCAGGATTCCGACATAGTGTGCCCGCCAACTTTCAGCATGAAGCGTCGCTATGTCTAGCGCATCATCATCGATTGCCTGACAAATCTGAATCTCAACAGATCCCGGGTCTATTGTGCCTGTTTCTCCAGCCACTTGCGCGCCATTACCTGGGCCTGCGTGATCTGATCCGTCGTCATGCGCTTGGCGACTTCATCACGATTTTCCTGCGCACCGTCGTATTGTTGCGCCGCGGCAAGGTTGAGCCACATGTGGGCGCGCGCATAGTCCTGCTTCACGCCCTGGCCAATTGCATACATCAGGCCAAGCGAGTTCTGCGCCAGGCCGTAGCCCTGATCGGCTGCCCTGTTGAACCACTGTGCCGCCGCACCATAATCCTGCGGAACGCCCTGGCCATTTTCATACATGATACCAAGCTGGGCCTGGCTCCTGGAATCGCCCTGCCGGGCCGCCTTGGTGAACCACTTCACTGCGGTATTGTAATCCTGGGCAACACCGTCACCGTTGAAGTACAGGAAGCCGAGGAGCAGCTGCGCCTCGGCATTTCCGGCCTCTGCTGCCTCATTGTACAATTTCAGCGCCTTATCGTAGTCGCCACTCTTGTATGCAGCCTGGCCGTCTTCATAGGGATCAGCAAAGGCAGAATATGGCGTTGCAAACAAAAACGCGGCAATCAGCGCTCGTTTCAGCATCAATTTGTCTCCGTGTGCAGACCTGCCCGAATAATAACCGGAACCAGTCTGAATTCAAAAGGTTCTCTCTGAATTATGGCATGCGGGCATTACAATTTGCTTAGCCAATTGCCGCGTTACTTTACCCGTTTTCGTGGCCGCCTGGCCGGCCCGGTGTGATCGAGCATCATGATCTTTTGCCAGATTTTGCGGGTCAGGTTGGTGGACAGCGCTTCGAGTTCGTTGACGGTCTGGATAACGACCTCATCCTGAATGCTCTGGGTGTAGAGCGCTGCAAGCTTGCCGGACAACGACAGCATCTCCGAGCAGTAGTCAAGATAGCGCTGCAATTCGACACGGTTCATCAAGCGTTCCGGCGAGCTGGCGGTGGGCTCGATGCCACCGAGCAGGACGCTGGGATCCTTGGTCAATTGATGCATGTCGATGACATGGATCAGCGATCGCAAAGAATGCAGTGAGGCAAGAGCGTTCTTGCGCTTCCAGCGGCCTTCCATCCTGACGATGAAGGCGATACCGAGGGCGACAAGAATTGCGATGTTGGCCGCCGGTTCAAGGATCTGGACGAGCTTCCCAACCTCGCGCAGCGGGGCATTGAAACGAAGTTCGGTGACAACGAAGCCGAACAGTATCAGGCCCATAGCCAGAACGGCCAGTGTCATCAACCGGAGACGCCAGTTGGCCTTACCAAGACCGGCTGCGTCGCCGCGCGCCTTACGGGCAACGAGTGTGAAATCCTTGGCGACGCGGCACAGGCCGGCATCAGGGAATCGCTCGCCGACCCGCTGAGCGAGGATATCGACGGTCTTAATAATCTTGTCCGCATCAAGCGTCATCTTCATGGGTGTGGTCTAGCGCAAATTTATTAACGCTGACTTTGCCGCAGGCAATCTTGCGGCCTTCAGATCATCGCCGAGATTTGCCCGTACAATTCGAGGCACTGAAGTTCGAGTGCTTCATCCAATGGCGTGGGTTGAGAGGACAGTTTCACGATCACAACTTCAGTCTTGGGGTCGATGAAGAGCCACTGGCCGTGGATGCCGATGGCGACGACTTGCCGGCTGTCAGGGCCGAGTTGATACCATTTGTTGCGGTAACGGCCAGGCCCCATGAAGGCTGCGAAGTCGCCATGTGCCCAGGCGTCGGGATCACCATTGTTTCGCATGTCGGCAAGCCAACTTTCGGACACAATCTGAGTTGCACCGACAGTGCCGCCATTGAGGATCAGATGGCCGAGCCGCAGGAGATCCCGGGCGGTGACGCAGATGCCGCCGGCGGCGCGCGGCGCGCCATGGCCATCCATTGCTATGAGAGCGTCGGTGCTGGCACCGAGCGGCTGCCACAGGAGCTCAGATACAAGATCTGCAAACCTTTTGCCGAAAACGCGCTCCAGGATGAGGCCGAGGAGGTCCGAATTTGGCGACAGGTAACGAAAATCACCGCCATGCGGTTCATCGCCCTTGGCAAGGCTGAACAGGAATGATGCAAGGCCTTCGGCCGCTTGACCGGGTTCTGCCGGGTTCCAGCCGGTGGCCCGGCGGTAACGGGCAAAGTCACCCGTGGTGTCAAGATAGTCTTCAGTGAACGCCAGGCTGACCCGCATGTCGAGTAGATGCTGCAATGGGCAATCGGCGTAACCGCTGCCGACAGCTTCAGGCATATAATGCGCAACCGTCTGGCCGGGATCGAGCAGGCCCCGGTCCTGCAGAATTCCGGCAATCAACGCAGTAATGGATTTGGAGACAGAAAACACGATATGGGGATTTTCCGGCACGGCGTGCCCGGCGTGCCATTCCAGTACCAGCTGTCCTGCCTTGGAAACGAGGAAGCTTTCGGTACTGGACCTTGCCAAGAAACTTTCAATGGTCCCTGACCCGAAGTTTTGGCAAAGCAAGTCATCTGATGGAGCCTCAATGATGGCCGGGCCGGCCACACCGGCTGCAATAGCCTCACACTCCAGAACGTCACCGACATTCTGGAATGCCCATGCGCTATAAGGCCGCTCGCGCCAATTGTTGAGGCCGGCTTCGGCGCGCGCAAAACCATAGGTATCGGCAAACCGGCTCATGTCATTCAACCTTCGCGCTTGATGATACTTTGCGAGACCGGCGGCCCGGTCAGCGCACCATCCGGCTGCCACAACACGACGTCATCAAGCTTTTGCGCCAGTTCGAAATCCTTGTCCGTTATGCCACCGGCATCGTGGTTCTGCAGTTTGACGCGGACCTTGTTGTAGGTGACTTCCATGTCCGGATGATGCCAGGCGGCTTCACACAAGTGCCCAACGGTATTGACGACAATCAACGTCGCCTTCCAGCCGGTGGTGATGTAGGTGCGTTCGATAAACCCGTCGACGAATTGCCAGCGCGCGAGGCGACCGACCAGCTTTGCCTCGATCTGGGATGGCGTGTAGGTCTTTTCGGTGTTCTGGCCCATGGTCTCTTTGTCCTTTCTTCGATCCGCCACATGAAGATACTGCGGCTTCGGCATTGTGCGACGAGACGATGCCGAATAAAAGTCGCTATCTCCATCATGTCCTGTCAGTGATAGTCTCATGAGCGAAAACCAGAACCTGTTCGCATTGTTAGAGAGCCGCTTTGCCGAAGCCGGCGAGCAGATTGCGATAGAAGACGACAACCGCAAGATCACGGTGAGCTACGCCGACCTGCTGGAGCGGTCAGGCCAGTATGCCAACGCGCTCGTGTCGCTCGGTGTAGCCCCGGGAGACCGGGTGACCGTGCAGACCGACAAATCGCTCGAAAGCGTCTTTTTGTATCTCGCTACGCTGAGAGCCGGCGCCGTTTATCAACCGCTCAACACCGCCTATATGGGCGCCGAGGTGGAGTATTTCATCTCGGACGCTGAACCCAAGGTGGTGGTTTGCCGTCCGCAGGATGAAGAGCAGTTTGCAGCGCTGACCAAGGACCGGGACACAGGTGTTGTCACGCTTGGCAATGACGGCACAGGCAGTCTGGCCGCACTCGCGCAAACTCAGGATACGGCCTTTGCGACTGCCCGGCGTGCAGGCGACGATCTTGCCGGACTGCTGTATACCTCGGGCACGACGGGGCGTTCCAAAGGTGCCATGCTGACCCATGACAACCTGACTTCCAACGCGGTGACGCTGCACCGCTACTGGGGCTTTGTGCCGGGCGATGTATTGCTGCATGCCCTGCCGGTGTTCCATGTGCACGGCCTGTTCGTTGCCCTCAACATCGCCTTTCTCAACATGTCCAGGATCATCTGGCATGACCGGTTCGATGTGGCCCGCGTTATTGCCGATTTGCCGCGGGCAAGCGTTCTGATGGGGGTTCCGACGTTTTATGTCCGCATGCTGGGTCAAGCGGATTTCGGTCGCGAACAATGCGCCGGCATGAGGCTGTTCATTGCCGGCTCGGCGCCGCTTCTGGCCGAGACCCACAGCCAATTCGCCGAGCGCACCGGACACCGGATCCTGGAGCGCTATGGCATGACCGAAACCGGCATGATCACCTCCAACCCCTATGACGGTGAGCGCATCGCCGGCACGGTTGGCTATGCCCTGCCCGGCATTCATGTGCGTATTGCCGATGACGATGGAAACGAAGTCCCGCGCGGCGAAGTCGGCGTCATCGAGGTCAAGGGGCCCAATGTGTTTGCCGGATACTGGCGGATGCCGGAAAAGACCGCAGAAGAATTTCGCCAGGACGGGTATTTCATCACCGGTGACATGGCGCAGATGGCTGACGATGGCCGGATCACGATTTCGGGCCGCTCCAAGGACCTGATCATCTCAGGCGGGTTCAATGTCTATCCTAAGGAGATCGAACTGGTGCTGGACGAATATGACGCAATCGGTGAATCCGCGGTTATCGGCGTGCCGCACCCCGACTTTGGCGAAGGTGTTATCGCGGTGGTAACGCCGGGCACTAGTGATGCCTTTGACGAGGCTGCGATTTGCGGCGATCTCGCCGGCCGGATGGCCAAGTTCAAAGTGCCAAAGCGTATCTTCATGGCGGATGCTTTGCCGCGCAATGCGATGGGCAAGGTGCAAAAGGCTGAACTGAGAGCGCAATATCAGGATTCTTTCAAAGGGCCTTGACCAATTTAGGTTCAGTTTGGTCCTAATTGGTATGCAATTGGTTGAAATCGGTCCAAATTTGTCTTGTTTCCAAACCAATGTTGAACTAACATCCCCCGTGAACCTGCCATAAATCCCCGTTTTTTGCCGAAAACGTAGTCGAGGGGTGTGGTTCTCGTAGACGACATGTTTACTTCGTTCAGGGAGGAACGACCAAAATGATCAAGAAATTTCTGACAACTACTGCTGCCATTGCATTGGCTGCAGGCATCAGCATGAGCGCTGCTCAGGCTGCTGCCCCGGAATCCGACGACCCGATCATCATCGTGCAGAACAACTGGACCAGCCAGTTGGTGCTGTCGACCGTGGTCGGCAAGGTGCTGCAGGGCATGGGGTACACGGTTGAATATGCACCATCGGACTCACAGCTGCAGTTCAAGGCCATTGCCGATGGCGACATGCACTTCCAGGTCGAGGCCTGGGAAGGCTCCATGAAGGGCGCCTTTGAAAAGGCCGTTGCCGAAGATGGCATGGTCGATGCCGGCACACATGACGCCAAGACCCGCGAAGAATGGTGGGTGCCGAAGTATGTGGCAGACAAATGCCCGGGCCTGCCGGACTGGAAAGCTCTCGACAAATGTGCCGAGATTTTCGCTGTGGCCGAAACCGCGCCAAAGGGCCGGTTCGTTGGACCGCCTGCTGACTGGGGCAAGAACTATGCCGAGCGCGTAAAAGCCCTGAAGATGAACTTCGTGGCCATTAATGTCGGCCAGGCTGCCACTTTGTGGGCTGAACTCGATGCAGCGGTTGCCAAAAAAGAGCCTGTGGTTCTGTTCAACTGGACACCGAACTACATCGAAGCCAAGTACGAAGGTATGTTCATCGACTTTCCGGAGCCCGAAGGCGACAAATGCGCCAAGGATCCGTCCTGGGGTATCAACCCGGACATGGTCAACGACTGCGGTGCACCGCGCTCAGGCTGGTTGAAGAAAGCCGCCTGGAGTGGTCTTGCCGACAAGTTCCCGGCAGCCTGGAGCGTTCTGCAGAAGATCAACTTCACCAGCGCCCAGATCGCAGGCGCGTCGTTGCTGGTCGATGTCGACGGCATGTCGACTGAAGAGGCCGCAGACAAGTGGATCGCCGACAATGGCGACGTTATTGCCAGCTGGAAAAAAATGTAACGCTGGCTTTCACGGTTCTTGACGACAATTTGGACCGGGCGCGGCGAAAGCTGGCGCCCGGTTCTTTGCTTTCGCAGGAAAGTGAGTCACAATCAATTTTCCTGCCGCAGGCCAAGCAAGTTTCAAAAATGGCTTCTTATCGGGGATTGGGGAGAAGTTGAGCAATATGTCAGGCGACGTAAAAATTTCATGCCGGAATATGTGGAAAGTTTTCGGTCCGGACCCAGAAGCGTTCATGGCCGCACACGGAGGATCGCCCACTGCAGAAGCCCTGCAGGCCGAGGGCTATATCGGGGCGGTTCGGGACGTCTCATTCGATGTCCATGCCGGTGAAATCCTGATCATCATGGGCCTGTCCGGCTCGGGAAAATCCACCGTCATCCGCTGCATCACGCGGCTGAACGACCCTACCACCGGCCAGGTTATCTTCGATGGCAGTGACATTCTGGCAGCCAACGAACAGGAAATGATCGAACTGAGACGCCACAAGATGGGCATGGTGTTCCAGAACTTCGGCCTGTTGCCGCATCGCAATGTATTGTCCAATGTCGCATTCCCGCTCGAGGTTCAGGGCCTTGACCGCGGTCAGCGCGAGGCCCGTGCCCGCGAAATGATCGAGCTTGTCGGCCTTGGCGGACGCGAAGACTATTTCCCACGCGAATTGTCCGGCGGCCAGCAGCAGCGCGTCGGCATTGCCCGTTCGCTGGCGGTCGAACCGGATGTCTGGTTCCTTGATGAGCCGTTTTCGGCACTTGACCCGTTGATCCGGGCGGAAATGCAAGATGAATTCATCCGGCTGCAGCAATTGCTGAAAAAGACGATTGTCTTCATCACCCATGATTTCGAAGAAGCCGTCAAACTGGCGGACAGGATCGGCATCATGAAGGACGGCAAGCTGGTACAGTTGACGACACCTGAAGAGATGGTGCTCAACCCGGCCGATGAGTATGTCTCCAGGTTTACCGAGAACGCGCCGCGCGGCCGCATCGTCTCGGCTCAGGCGATCATGCAAAAGGTCAAAGGCAAACCCAAGAAGGCGAACGGCACCGGCGTTCCGGCCCTGGCCAAGATCGGTGAGATTGCCGAACAGGTACTCAATTCTGACAAGCCGGTGCCGGTGATCGATGAAAATGGTTTTGCAGTCGGCGCAATATCGCGCCAACAAATGACTTCGGCTCTGTTTTCGAGGGAAGTCGTATGACCCTGGCTGTACCGACAGCGAATGGTGAACAACTCAATCGCCAGGGCATCGGACTCCATTCATTCTGGGTTCAAATGCTGATCGCGATTGTAGCCGGCCTGGCGATTGCGTCGGTATTGGACTGGGCCTGGCTTTGGCCGCAGGACTGGATTGTTCCCATCAAAGTGTGGCTGTCGGAATTCTTTGCCTGGCTCGACAAGCGGGCAACGTTTGGCCTGTTCACGGTCAAGCAATTGACCCGCTCGATTGCCTGGATGCTCAAGCAGCCATTGATCTGGTCGGAATACCTGTTGTGGAAGAGCGCCCGGGTTTACCAGTACATGCCCGTTTTCTGGATCGCGTTTTCCTGTGCAGCCGGTTTCATTGTCAGCCGGTTGCGGGATGGGAGAACCGGCGTTTATGTCACGCTGGCGATCCTTGCGATCGTCACGATAGACGGGTTTCCGTACATTTTGCAGAGCCTTTCAAAGGCGCTCAGGGTAGACCCCTGGGTCGAGCCAGCCGCGCTGATCGGCATTTCGGAATGGCCCGGACACTTCCTGTCCAAGGTCATGGGCCTGCGCGAAGTCAGGTTTATCCCGTGGATCGCGGTGGTGCTGGGCTTCGGGATTTTCGGCCACTGGGTCGGCGGTTGGCGGTTGGCCGGCATTGTTATCTTGTGCATGGGTTACCTGGCATTTACCGGCCTGTGGCGCGAGTCGATGAAGACCTTCTCGCTGGTTGTCGTCGCCGTGCCGTTTTCAGCGGCACTCGGCCTGTGGCTCGGTATCCTGGTGACCCGCTCGGAACGCGCGGCGCGCATCATCACCCCGATGTTCGATGTCATGCAGGCAACGCCGCATCTGGCCTATCTGGTACCGGTCGTTGTGATGTTCGGGGCTGGCCAGGTGCCGGCGCTGATCGCCACGATGATATTTGCCATGCCGCCGATGGCACGCTGTACGATCCTGGCGATCCAGACGGTGCCGAGCGATGTGGTCGAATCCGGTCACATGAGCGGGTGCACACCGCGCCAGCTGTTGTGGAAAGTGCAGTTACCGGCCTCGCAGAAAACCCTTCTGCTCGGCCTCAACCAGGTCATCATGCAGACCCTTGCCATGGTGGTGATCTGTTCGCTGGTCGGCGCGCAAGGCCTTGGCCATAAACTTTTGTTCTCGCTGCAGCAACTCAAGCTTGGATTTGCCACCATGCAGGGCATCGCCATCGTGCTGATGGCGGTCGTGCTTGACCGGCTGACGCAGGCCTATGCCAACAAGGCATCCGTCCATGTGCACGGCGAACAACGCAGCTACATTGAACAGCACGGGCATCTGATCGCCTTTTTGGCCATGCTGGTCGTCAGCGTCCTTGCGGCATTCTACTTCAAAGACGTCTCATCGCTTTCGCGGAACTACCATCTGGTGACCTCCAAGGACGCGCTCGAGCTCGACAAGGTGATCAAAGCCGTCACTTTCTCGTTGATCGATTATATCCGGCCGACACGCGACTTCATCACCGTTTATATGCTGATCCCGATGCGCGACTTCTATCAGGCGCTGCCCTGGTCGTTGGTGGCGATCGTATTGGCCGTTGCCGGATACCGGCTCGGCAACTGGAAGCTCTCAGTGCTGATCGTCGGCCTGCTGTTCTTCATCATCGTGATGATCGGCAACTGGGAGTATGCCACGACAACGTTCTATTTCGTGTTCACGGCAACAATCTTTTGCATCTTGATCGGGGTGCCTCTCGGGCTGTGGGCGGCACGCTCGGACCGGGTGGCCAAGGTCGTCATGCTGACCTGCGATACACTGCAAACCTTCCCCTCCTTCATCTACCTGCTGCCGGCGATCATGCTGTTTAGGGTCGGTGAACTGGCGATCATCTTTGCAATCATTCCGTACGCCACGGTGCCGGCCATCCGCTACACCTATCTCGGTATCAAGCGCATTTCGCCGGTGACCCTGGAGGCGGCGCGCATGAATGGCGCCACGCCCCTGCAAAGGCTATGGAAGGTCGAGTTGCCGGTAGCGCTGCCGGAGATCATGCTGGGGATCAACCAGACCATCATGATGGCGCTGGCGATGACGGCGATCACCGCGCTGATCGGCGGCCAGGATCTTGGACAGGAAATCTACCGAGCGCTGCCGACAAGCGATGCCGGCCGCGGCGTGATGGCCGGGCTTGGAATCGCAACGCTTGGCATCATCGCCGACCGGCTGATCGGCGCCTGGGCAAGCAAGCGAAAAGAGGAATTGGGTGTCGCCTGATACAGATCAATGAGGCTCTTGAGCGGGCTGATATCAGTCACTGGGTGAATTCGTTCTAAATTGTGAAGAGGATACGAAAGAATGACAAAACGTGTTGCCATCATTGGAGCAGGTCCTAGCGGTACCGCGCAGCTTCGGGCTTTCCAGTCGGCAAAGGAAAAGGGCGCCGACATTCCTGAAGTTGTCTGTTTTGAAAAGCAGAGCAATTGGGGTGGTTTGTGGAACTACACTTGGCGCACCGGGCTTGATGAACACGGTGAACCGGTACACGGCTCAATGTACCGCTATCTGTGGTCGAATGGCCCCAAGGAAGGCCTTGAATTCGCCGACTACACGTTTGAGGAACATTTCGGCAAGCAGATCGCGTCTTATCCGCCGCGGGCTGTCCTGTTCGACTACATCCAGGGCCGGATGAAAAAGGCCGGTGTGCGCGATTGGATCCGCTTTGACACCGTCGTACGCCATGTGTCCTATGATGATGCTACCGAAAAGTTTTCTGTCACCGCGCATGATTTCAACAAGGACCAGGAATACACTGAAGAGTTCGACAATGTCGTTGTCGCATCGGGTCACTTCTCAACGCCGAATGTGCCGGAGTTCGAGGGCTTTGACACGTTCAACGGCCGGGTCCTGCACGCCCACGATTTCCGCGATGCGCTGGAGTACAAGGACAAGGATATCCTGATCATCGGCACCAGCTATTCGGCCGAGGACATCGGCTCGCAGTGCTGGAAGTATGGCTGCAAATCGGTGACGGTGTCGCACCGGACCGCGCCGATGGGCTACAAGTGGCCGGACAACTGGCAGGAGGTGCCGTTGTTGACCAAGGTGGAAAAGAACACCTGCACCTTCAAGGACGGCACGACCAAGGATGTCGATGCCATCATCCTGTGCACCGGCTATCTGCATCACTTCCCGTTCATGGCCGAAGGGCTGAAGCTGCGCACCGCCAACCGGCTGGCAACAGCAGATCTGTACAAGGGCGTCGTCTGGGTCGACAACCCAAAGCTGTTCTATCTCGGCATGCAGGACCAGTGGTACACGTTCAACATGTTCGATGCCCAGGCATGGTACACGCGTGATGTCATCATGGGCCGGATCGATGTGCCGGACCGTGCGGCGCGGGCGCAGGATGTTGTTGACCGGGTCGCAGCAGAAGATGCGCTGGAAGACGATTACGGCTGTATCCGCTATCAAGGCGCCTACACCGGGGAATTGATTGCCGAAACCGACTACCCGAGCTTCGATATCGAAGGGGCCAACGACAGGTTCTTCCAGTGGAAGAAGCACAAGAAAGAGAACATCATGACGTTCCGGAACAACGGTTACGAATCCGTCATGACCGGCAGCATGGCGCCCAAGCATCACACACCGTGGAAGGATGCGATGGATGACACGCTTGAAAGCTACATGAAGAACGACTGATCACAGATCGGCCAACAACAGAAGGTCGAAACCGATGAACGACATGTTTCCGATGGCCGGGCTTGTCCGGCCACCGGGGGTGCCCGGCTTCACCGCGGGGCCACCTGGTGCTTCGCAGATCCTGCGGCCGGCAATTCGTACATTGCCGCCGGGTGTAGAGCGCTATCTGGTGCCGGCCGGCGGCTCGGTGTCAGCGCCGATCTATGCTGGCGATATCGTCAAGGTTGTGGACATTGAAGGCGGCCAGCGGGCCGAACTGCTCGCCGCCGGTGATGACGGCAAGATTGATGCCGGCATTCTGGGCGAGAAAGCCAATGGACCGGCGGATGGTGTTCGGGCAACTCTGGCCGGCACTGAAGAAAGCGCCCGCAATGTGCTGGCGGCATTGAAACGGCGCGGCATCGATCTGGCCGGCGCTGAGGCAATCAGCGTGTTCGGTTCAGCAACGCCGGCAAAGACGTCTCAAGAATTCAAGGTCAACCGCAAGGGTCTTATCCTTGTGGCCGCACCCGGCAGGGTCATGGCGCCAGATGCGCACGATACCACGACCAATCTTGAACTTTTCATTACCCGGGCCAAGCCGGATGACGTCGAAAAGCAGGACCTGCCGGAGCCGCTTGCCGACCAGTTGCAGGATATCCGCATCAAGGCGGCGACGGCCCAGGCAATCACTGTCAAGGCCGGCGAGTATTTCCAGGTCATCGATGTCGATGGCCGCGAGTGCTCCGATCTGCAGTGTTTCTCGCTGCGCAAGCTGGAAAAGGGCATCGTCCATCCACTCGATCCAACCACAACACGCACGCTCGTCGGCGTTGGCTATCCCTCTCCCGGACTGCCGTCGAAAGCGTTTGACACCGGCTTTGAGCCGCTGATCGAAGTGGTGCGCGACACGTGCGGGCGGCATGACGCATTCGGGCTCGCCTGCACCAACCGATACTACGAAGACATGGGCTACTTCGGTCACGCCAATTGCAGCGAAAACTACAACGAGGCGATCGCGCCGTTCGGTGTCGAGGCGCGGCCGGGCTGGATGGCGCTCAATCTGTTCTTCAACACCGGCATCGATGACACCAACGCGATGTTCTTCGATGAACCGTGGTCGCGGCCGGGCGATTATGTGCTGTTCAAGGCCCTGACCGATCTGGTGTGCCTGTCGTCGGCCTGTCCGTGCGACATCGATGCCGCGAACGGCTGGAACCCGACCGATATTCATGTGCGCACCTATGCGGCAAAAGAATTCTTCTCAAGAGCAGTGGCTTTCAGAATGACACCAGATGCAGACCCCCAACTGACCCGCGAGACCGGGTTTCATTCCAGTTTTGCCAAACACACCCGCGATTTCGTCGAGTACAAGGGCTTCTGGCTGCCAAACAGCTTCCATGACGATGGGGCGATTGCCGAATACTGGGCGTGCCGGGAAAAGGCGGCCATTATCG
>JABDJG010000492.1 GCA_013002595.1 Hyphomicrobiales bacterium
GCCGCTGAGCGTGCGCGATGCCCCGCTGATGTTCACCTCGCTGCAGGATGCCGAGCTAATCAAATACGCCGCCAACGGCTTTTTGGCGATGAAGATCAGCTTCATCAACGAGATTGCCGATCTGTGCGAGAAGGTATCTGGCAATGTACAGGATGTGGCGCGCGGGATCGGGCTTGATAACCGCATCGGGCCGAAGTTTCTGCATGCTGGGCCGGGTTATGGCGGCTCGTGTTTTCCAAAGGACACAAAGGCGCTGGCGGCGATGGGCCGGGAACACGGTTCGCCCATTCAGCTGATCGAAAAAGTCATCGAGATCAACGACAGACGCAAACCGCAGATGGCGGAACGGGTGCTGGCCGCTGTTGGCGACACCGAAGGCAAGGTTGCAGCCGTTCTCGGCATTGCGTTCAAGCCGAACACTGACGATATCCGCGATGCTCCCAGTCTGACGATCATTCCACTGCTGCAAAAGGCAGGCCTGAAGATCCGCGCGAGCGATCCCGAGGCGATCGACAACGCCAGGGCCGAACTGTCCGGCGTCGAGTGGTTCGACAATGAATACGACGCCGCCGAAGGGGCCGATGTGCTGGTAATCCTTACCGAATGGAATGCCTACCGTGGCCTTGATCTAGAGCGCATCAAGCAGCTGATGCGCGCGCCGGTGATTGTCGATTTGCGCAATGTCTACCCGCCAGGCGAATTGGCCGGCACCGGCTTTAGCTACTCAAGCATCGGCCGCCCGGGCCTTGAGCAGTAGAGACAGGGCAGTCCCCGCGACATCGCGCATGGATACGTTGCGATTAAGCGGCCTGTTCCTTGATCTGGCGGATGGCGTCACCGACGCGTTCGGTCAGTTCGGCGCGGGTGAAGGGCTTGTTGATCAGCTCGATGAAGTTTGGCAGGTCCTGCATTTCTTCAGCTGCACCTTGCGTGTAACCCGATGCGAACAGCACTTTGAGGTCCGTGCGGATCTTCATGGCCTCGGCGGCCAGTTCCGGTCCGTTCATGCCGGCCATGACAACGTCCGACAACAAGAGATCAATCTCGGGATGCGACTTGATCAGCTCGAGCGCATCGGCGCCGTTTGAGGCCTCCAGAACGTTGTAACCCATATCCTCGACCATCGCGACGGCGACATCGCGGACCGCATCGTTGTCTTCGACGACAAGAACCAGATGCTTGGCGCGTTCGTCCGGTTCAGCTGCCGGTGCCGCCTCACCGGCCGACTTGTCGGCCTTGACGTCGGCGGCCGGCGTCTGCGGCGCGCACGGTTTTTGGCCCTCGGCCTCGACCTTGGTATCGGGCTCGGCCTCGACCTTGGTATCGGGCTCAGCCTCGACCTTGGTTTCAGGCTTGGCCTCGACCTTGGTTTCAGGCTCGGCCTCGACCTTGGTTGCCGCCTCGGCGGGCTTGTGTGCTGGTTTGTCCTCGGCTGTGCCTGCACCGGTTGCAGCCTGTGCCTTTGCATCGTTTGCGGCGGGCTCTTCGATACTTGGCGGCTCTTGCGTGGTGACAACTTCTGCTGCAGCAACGGCCGGCACCTTGTCACTGCTCTCAGCAGCGTCCTTGCCGAATTTGGGCAGGTAGATCTTGATGGTCGTGCCCTTGCCTTCTTCCGACGTGATCTTGAGATGACCGCCCGACTGCTGGACGAAACCATAGATCATTGACAGGCCAAGACCTGACCCGGCCTCGGGCGGTTTGGTGGTGAAGAACGGCTGGACGACCTTGTCGATGATTTCCGCCGGCATGCCCTGGCCGGTGTCGGTGACCGAAATCATGACATAGGCACCAGGCGCCAGATCTTCGTACTGACGGCAATAGGTGGTATCGAGCAGCGAGTTTGCTGTCTCGATGGTCAGTGAACCGCCGTCGACCATGGCATCGCGCGCGTTGATGGCAAGGTTGAGGATGGCCGTTTCCAGCTGCGTGCGGTCGGTTGCGACGGGCCACAGGCCTTCGCCGGCGATAACTTCCAATTCGATGGCGCCGCCAATCGCCCGGGTGAGCATTTCCTTCATGCTGCCGATCAGATCATCGACCTGAAGCTCTTCGTCCTCGAGCGTTTGCTGACGAGAGAAGGCCAGCATGCGCTTGGTCAGCTCGGAGCCCTTGTTGGCGGCCTCGATGACGGCATGTATGCGTTTGAGCGCCTTTTCGTCGGTATCGTCGACCATCTGTTCAAGAAGCTGCAGGTTGCCGACCATGACCATCAACAGGTTGTTGAAGTCATGGGCGATACCGCCGGTCAGGCGCCCGACGGATTCCATCTTCTGGGCCTGCAGGAATTTGCGCTCGAGCAGGATCTGCTCGGTAATGTCCTGGCAGATGCCGTGCAGGGTTTCCACGCTGCCGGCTTCAGTGCGCTCGGCGTCGATGTGGATCTGGATGCGCTGAACATCGCCGGATTTGCGGGTGATATCGCAATCGAACGGCTTGATCTTGGTGCCCAGCTTGGCCAGCTCGATGTTTTCTACCCAGCGGTCACGATGGCTTTCGTTCATCATCTCCAGGATGGGGTCGAATGTCGGATCGGCAGCTCTGTTGAAGCCGAAGATGGCATACATCTGATCCGACCACTCAATCGCCCCTGTCGATACATCAATGATCCAGCTGCCGACCCTGGCGATTTCCTGGGAGCGGGCCAGATTGCGCTGGCTCTGTTCGAGGCGGTTAAGCTCTTCCATGCGCTCGTCGATATTGCGCAACAGGCCGATAACCTTGACATGGTCGCCGGTGAGCGGGTCACGCACCACAGCGGAGATCTGTTCAAGCCACAGATACTCGTCATTTGCGTTGCGATAGCGGAACCGGTCGAGCCAGAATTTGGCGCCGGGATCGCGCTTGATTGCGGAACCGAGCGTACGGTCCTTGTCGTCGGGATGGACGCCGTCTTCAAAATGCCTGAAGTCCAGGCGCGAATCGCCAGGGCTATAGCCGAGGATTTCATAGAGTTCCGGCGAGATGGTGTGACAGCGGTTGCGGAAATCATAGTCCCAGTTGCCGTAGCCGCCGGCGCGAACGGCAAGCTCAAGGCGGGCCTGGGTCTCGTGATCCATGGTCTTGCCCGAGCCGGTGTTGTAGGCGCCGACGGGGTTGATCAACAAGAGGTATTCGTGGGTGCCTTCGCGGACATGCTGCGGTTTGAAGCGTACGACTTCACGGGTGTTTTCGTCGGGCCGGTAGGTGACCTCGATCTTGGTCTGGGCCTGGGTGTTGATGCCGCTGATGCCTTCGTCGACATAACGGGCCGACAATTTGCTCTTTTCGGACTGTGACAGCTGGCGGCCGACCAGTTCGTAGCGGCTGCAGCCCCAGCGCATCATCAAACACTGCGTGGCATCGACAATGCGCGAGTCAGGAAGGCTGATCGCCAGCATTTCGACGGCGGAAATGTCGAGCGCCTTAATCAGCTCGCCGATAGTACCGTTGGCAAAGGACATTAAAACGAAACCCTCTTACATATTTATTGGCCGGGACATTGCCATATCGGAGTGAATTAAAAGTTGACGTATCCGAAAAAATCCACAGGACCGCGAAGGTTGCGCCACATCCGTTGTTTTTGCCGGTTTTCGGGCCTATAGGTGGTCGCGTGAACGGGTTCACAATTGTACGGGGAAAGCGAATGTCGGATGTAAGCGGTGGTGATGTAGACGAGCGGTATGAAAAAGCGTTTCCGGTGTCCTGGGAACAGTTCCACCGGGATGCCCGGGCGCTGACCTGGCGGTTGTCCGGCCACGGTCCGTTCGAAGCGGTGGTGGCGGTGACCCGTGGCGGCATGGTGCCGGCGGCAATTGTCGCCCGCGAACTTGGCGTGTTGGTCATCGAGACGGTCTGTATTTCGTCCTATGATTACGGAAAACAAAGCAATATCAAAGTTTTAAAGGGCGTTGCAGATACCTTGCGAGAGAATGACGGTGGGTCGGGCGTCTTGATCGTCGATGACCTTGTCGACACCGGGGCGACGGCCAAGGCAGTGCGTGAGATGCTGCCGAATGCGCACTTTGCGACGGTTTATGCCAAACCGGCCGGCCGGCCGCAGGTCGACACATTTGTGACCGAGGTCAGCCAGGACACGTGGATCTACCTGCCGTGGGACCTGACGCTTCAGTTTGCCCCGCCGATCCGCGAGGGCGCCGCGGTTTGAATTGATTAACCAGCTTTTCATTGCGATCGGGCAATTGAACCGGCATAAGCGACCGGGTTCGGCAATTGCTGTTTTTTGCGTCTGTGCGGGCGTGCTGGAATTGGTAGACAGACCGGACTTAAAATCCGTTGGGTGTATGCCCGTGGGGGTTCGAGTCCCCCCGCCCGCACCATAAACGCCCGGTGGCACGAGAATAGGGTCAGCCACTTCTCGCGATGCGGTGGCACAGCAGCGTGGTTATGTTTTTCAACAGGATTGCTGCGGTTTCGGAGTGGCTTTCGATGAGGTCCTTCAGGTTGCTGTCGCTGAGCGACAGGATCTCGACGTCATCGGTTGCAGCATAAACGTCGCGGGTGCGCGGCAGGCCCAGAAAGAATGCGATCTCGCCGAACATTTCACCTGCCGGCAGGACCGCCAGCACATCATCGCCGTCGCGCACTTCAACGATGCCATTCAGCACGACGAACATGTTCTGGGCAACGTTGTCCTTCTTGATCACCCGGTCGCCGGGTGCGCAGGTGAACACGTTGGACTTGCCCAGACAGTGCTGGATCTGGTCTGGCGTCATACCGTCGAACAGATGGCTGCGGCCGTCTTCAAGACGATCGAGGCGCTGGCGCACGTTCGACCAGTAGCTGGCAGCATCGATGAGGCGCTGGCTGAGCACCGCCTTGCCGGCGCTCAGCAGCTCTTCGAGATTCGCCGGTGTCCGGGCAGCGCCCGCAAAGTTGGACAGGACGGCCGCGAGCGGCGAGCCGATGCGCTCCAGGTAGGCAATGTCTTCAGTGACGAGGACCAGCGGGATCAGGTAGCCGGTTTGCGGGCTGTTGACGTTGTTGCGCGTATAGGCGCGGTAGCCGAGACCCTGATAGACGTTCAACAGGTGCGGTTCGCAGTCACCGAAGGCCAGTTGGATGCGGTGGTCGTTGGCAAAGTTCATGTAAAAGCAAAAGACGCTGTACAACAGATCGGAGCCGCGCAAGGCCGGCTCGATCATGAACCGCTCGCCGATGATCATCTGGTCATCGGGCAGGGCGGCGCGAAAGCCTGCAAGATCGTATTGTTTGATCTGGCGCGCGGTGAAAGGGGCATCGCCGCCCCAGATCAGCCTGGCGGTGCCGACCAGTTGATCGCCCTGCCAGGCCGTGATCAGGTGGCTTGTGGCGTCATCGTCCTCGATGAGCCGTTTGCCCTGATGATCGGCAATCGAGGCGTAGCGGCCCATCTCCTCGACATAGATCCGGTAGCGGAAGCGGTAGACCGCCTCGCGCTCATCGGACGATGAGGCAAAGCGGATTTCGATGTCGTTGACGGCCGTCATGTCCCGGCCTCGCGGAGGGCGGATTTGAGCGGGCCGGCGAGATTGCCGGCATCAAGGGCGCTGATGTCATCGAGCGCCAGCCAGCGGGCCAGCCCGCGCAGCGAACCGGCAAGAAGGGCGGCGGTTTCATCTGGCTTGCGGCGCTCTTCCAGATGGCTGGTGTTGACCACAAGCGTGTTGTTGTGCCGGTCTGCCTTCAGGCACACCCGGCCGGCCAGATGACCGTTCATCAGGAACGGCAGCACATAATAGCCGTACTGGCGTTTGGCGGCCGGGACGTAGATCTCGATCTTGTAGTTGAACCTGAATATCCGGGCGGCGCGGTCACGGTTCCACACGATCGGATCGAACGGCGACAATAGGGCGGTGCCGGTGGCGCGGCGCGGCAGTTCGGCCTTGGTGTGCAGGTAGCCGGGGTGCTGCCAACCCTCGACGTCGACAGGGATCAGGCGGCCGGCCTCGATGAGCTCTGCGAGTGCACGGCGGGTCTGGTCCAGCGGCAGGCGGAAATAGTCTCTCAGATCGTTTTGCGATGCAATGCCGAGCGCCTTGCCTGAAAGGTCAAGCAACTGGCGGATGGCATCGGCTTCTGAGGGTGTCGGCAGCGAAAGGATGTCGGAGGGGATCACCCGTTCGGGAATGTCGTAGTGGCGTTCGAAATTGTTCTTGCGCTCGGCGGCGGTGATCTCGCCGGTCCAGAACAGATATTCCAGCGCCATCTTGGCATTGGACCATGACCACCAGTCCTTGGTCGATTTGGCCGCTTCGGGCAGATCCTTGGCGCGCAACGGGCCGCGGGCCTTGATTTCGCGGCGCACGAGATCGAGATAATCGCCGCGTTCGGCGGCAAAGGCCACCAGATCCTTGTAGACACCTTCGCCGTCCGCGGCGCGGGCCATGCGCCATCGCAAAAGCGGGTGCAGCCGCATCGGCAGGAGGCTGGCCTCGTGGGCCCAATATTCAAACAACTGGCGCTTCTTCAGTGAAAATGCCGGGGCATCGAGCGTGCCCGGCTTGTAGTGGCCAACCCGGGCAAGGACCGGCATGTAGTGCGAGCGGGCGACCACATTGACGCTGTCGATCTGCAACAGGTTCATGGTGTCGATGGCGCCGGCAATGCGGTGCCAGCTGGCGGTGGTCGCCGGCCGCGCGGCTGAGGCCATGCCCTGCGCTGCCAGCGCCAGGCGGCGGGCCTGGTTACGCGAGATCGTGTTGGTGGTCAGAGCAACGGTCATGGCCTTGAACCATGCCGCCGCTGGCCGTCACGAACAAGTGCCTTTTGTCAGTATTACAACGTGTCGCACTGCGGGCACAGTGTGCCTTCGTCGTCGAACATGTTCCTCTTGCGGCGCCGGCGCGGTTCACGGAATTCCTCTTCAACGAATTCTTCTTCGACCACTTCACGCCGCCTGCGCTTGCGTTTTTTGGGTTTGGCCTTGGCAATGCAATTGCCCTTGCGGGTCAGGAGCTGGCCGCGGGCGCAGGTCTTGCGCACGCATTTGCCGCCCTTGAGGTTGTATTTTGCGCCGCAGACGATCGGGCAAACCCGTTGGCTGGTCGATTTTAGATGGTCGAGAATTTCCTGGGTTGGTTCCAGTGACGCCAGTTGCCGGCCGGCGTGGCGGCCGTAACGCTTCAGTGCGGCCCGGCTCTTGCGGCCCCAGATCCCATCCGGGCGGGCAGCGATACAGCCAACGCGGCGCAGTTCGCCCTGCAGTTCAGAACTCAGCGCTCGCATGTCCAAAGGTTCCTTTACGACCTCCTGGGTAATGGCGCCCTGATCCGGGTTGACGGCCGCCAGTTGTTGTTTTGGCGGCTCCTTGGGCGTCTTGCCATCAGACAGGGCCGAGATCATCGCCCGGGCCAGGCCGACAAAGGTTCCGTTTGGATATTGCGCAATATAGCTCTCCAGAAGCGTTGGGCTGTTGCTGTCCTTGATAGTGTTCCAATAGGACAGCTCTAGCGCCACATCTGCGCTGCTGCTCGCCGGGTTGGTGCCGGAGCCAGCGGTGGTGGAACTGGTGCTGGAACTACTGGTGCTGTTTGAAAGGCTTGCTGACGGTGTTGTCTGCGGCGCCTTGGGTTCGACAACGATCTGACGGGGGGCCTGGTTGAGAACCACACTGTCGCCGACCAGCGATGAATTGCTCCAGGGCACCTGTTTGCCGTTGGTCTCGGCAATGACTTCCTCGCGCACGCGGCGCATCATAACGCCGATATCAAGGCCCGGTTCGGCCATGTGCTTGATGATCGCCTTGGTGAACGGGCTGTTGTTCGACTGGCCGTCAAGCGCAACGTTGCCGGGCTGGGTCGCAAAGCCGACAAACGTGCCGACACCGGTCTCAAGCGGAGCAAGGCCGCGGCCGATCGAGGAAGAGCGGGTGCCCATGTTGCGGGCCAGGTTGGCGGCAAAGGGATTGTCGCGGCAGGCGTCCATCAGGATGATGTTGGTGCGTTTTCCGCGCTCCATCTGCTGGAGTATGAACCCGAGCTTTACCGCTTCGAAATCCAGGTCGGCTTCCTCCTTCAACTCGGCATCGACCGGCAGCAGGAAATTGCGCTGGCCGACCTGCAGGCCGTGGCCGGCGTAATAGAACAAGGCCAGCTTGGCGTCCTTGATCTCGCGGGTGAACGCACGCACCAAAATCCGGAAGTTGAACTGGTCAACGTCAATGCCCTTGAGGACGCGAAAGCCGAATTTGGTCAAAAGCCTGGCAATTTCCTCAGCATCGTTGCGCGGGTTTTTGAGTTCTGCGGCCTTTTGATAGGACGAATTGCCAATAATCAGCGCGACACGTTCGGCTGCCGCAGCGTTGTTAACGCCTGCCAAAAGCGTACAAAATATTGCTATTGCAGCGATTATACCGGTTAATGTCTTTTTTGGCGGGCATTTATTGTTGCTGGTGCAAGGCATTTTTATGTCCATGTTGACGCGATAATTACGTTACGGAAATTTAAGAATACCGGGCTATGGCAAAATTGTCTACTCGTGTTAACATTGTAGCACGTTTGAACCCGGATACCGAGAGGCGGCAGGAGATACAAAGAATGAAAAACACGCTACTTCATACCCCTTTCAGGATTGCCGGTGTTGCGGCCATTGTGCTTTCGGCAGCTGCGATTTCGCAGGTGCCGGGCTGGGCACAGCCAGTCGCGAATGTCGCATCGACCGAGCCGGCCGGCGACAGCACAAAGGTTGCGCTTGCCGCAATACCCAAGCCAAACGGCGAAATCGAGAGCAAGGCCTATGCGGCGCTCGACAAGCATTGCGCGCGATGCCATCAGGACGGCAAACTGGAAGACCGGGCAAAATCGGCCTCCGGCTTCGGCAACGTTCTGCACCTGGCAGACATCGCCAAGAATACCAGTCTGGTGGTGCCGGGAAATCCGGACAACTCGGAACTCGTCAAACAGATCGCCAGCGGCAACATGCCGTATGACATCAAGGACGGCAGCAACATTTTTGCGCCGACGCCAAAGGACGACGAGGTCGCCGCGATCCGCACCTGGATCGTGTCATTGGCCGATAAAGGCAAGCTGGCCTGCGGCGCGCGCAAGTTCATCAGCAACGAGGACATCGTCAACACCATTGCGGCTGATATGGAGGCGCAGCCTGAACACCGGGTCGCCACGACGCGCTATGTAACGCTGACACATCTGTACAATGCATGTGCCGAAGACAAGGAAATGAATGTCTACCGGCAGGCGGTGATCAAACTGGTCAACAGCTTGAGCCGGCAGTCCGATGTCGTGCGGTTGAGCACCAGCATCGCCGACGAAGCCAAGACCATCCTGCGGATCAACCTGCTTGACGTCGGCTGGACCAGCAACGACTGGGAAAAACTTGCATCGACCTATCCGTATGCGGTCAAGCCGGATATGCGCCGGTTCGATTTCGTGTCCTCGCAGATGTCGACCAAGGTGCCGTTCCTGCGCGGCGACTGGCTGGCGTTTACCGCCTCACGGCCGCCGGTCTATCATGACCTGCTGCGGCTGCCCGCCACCTACGGGGAACTGCAAAAGAATCTGGATGTCGATGTTGCCGACAATATCGCCAAGTTCCTGGCCAAACGGTCAGGCTTCCAACGCTCATTCGTCAGTCAGAACAACCGGCTGATCGAGCGACACACCATCTCGACCGGCTATTTCTGGACGTCCTATGACTTTGCCGGCAACAAGGGCACGCAGAGCCTGTTTGAGCATCCGCTCGGGCCGTCGGGCGACAGCGCCTTCAAACACGATGGCGGTGAAACGCTGTTCTCGCTGCCGAACGGGTTCAATGCTTATTATCTGTACACCGCAGCGGGCGAACGGCTCGACAAGGGGCCGACGGAGATCGTGCGCGATATCGACCGCAAGGATCTGGCGGTCACCAATGGCATTTCGTGCTTTGGCTGCCATGATCAGGGCATTCGTCTGGCCAAGGACGATATCCGCAAGCATGTGATCGACAACCGCAACTTCCCCAAACGTGTCCGCGAGGCCGTCGAGGCGATGTATCCGCCGCAAAAAGAGATGGACGAATTGCTGGCCAAGGACGCCGAGCGGTTCAAGAATGCCATGCTCAAGGCTGATCTGGACCCGAGCCTGAAACTGGGCGGCATCGAGATTATCGGTGCGCTGTCCAAGCAGTACGAGAACAATCTCGACCTGCGCCAGGTGGCGTCTGAGTTTGGCCTGTCACCGGAAAATCTGCAAAAGGCGGCCGGCCAGGTGGGCGGCGATGCCCAGACACTGGTGCGCCGGCTGGAGCAACAAGGTTATGTACCACGTGACAATCTGGAAGGTACATTTGCCGGCCTGGTGCCCTCGCTCAGCGATGATGACCCGATCTTCGTGGCGAGCCCTAGTGAACCCGCAAAGCAGGTCGCCAAGGTCAACTCCGGTGACAACAAGGCAGCCGGTGCACCCGGTCTCAGCATCGTTGCCGACAAGAGTGCATATGCCGTCAACGATCTGCCGGTGTTCACGGTCCGGACCGACAAGGAGTGTTACCTGACACTGATCAATGTCGATGGAACAGGTACCGGAACGGTGATCTATCCGAACAAGTTCCAGCAGCAAAATGTGATCAAGGCCGGCCAGAACTTCAAGTTCCCCAGCGTGGATGCGCCGTTCCAGTTCCGCTTCAAGGACCCGGGTACCGAGACGGTCATTGCGCTGTGCAATGCCAATCAGGGCCGGGTCGACACGATCGCGCATGACTTCAGCAAGAAGCAGTTCACCGAACTGGGCAACTATGAGAAGTTCGTGACCCGGGCAATTGTCGTCGAGGCCAGCAAGAAGCCCAAGAAGGTAGCATCGGCAGACAAGAAAATTGCCAAGATCGCCAAGCGATCCGGCATCGCCCGCAGTGCCATCAAGATCGCCGTTAAATGATCCGGCGGCGTCTTGCCGGACTGTGCGGACTGCTGGCGGCATGCCTTATCGTTGCCGCCAGCCCGGGCAGCGCTGCCGACACGGCCGGCAAGGTCACCCGGGCCCAGGGTGAGACGTTCGCCAAGGCGCAGGATGGTAACCGGCGTCTGGCAGCTGGTGGCATCGTTGCCAGTGACGACACGCTGGTAACACTCGATGACAGCCGCTTGGCGGTGCGGCTGGTCGATGGCGCCGAGCTGACGCTGGGCGCCAACGCGAACTTGCGGATCAATAATCTGGTGTTCAATCAGGCAGATGCGACCAGAAGCCGGCTGGCGCTGTTTGCCGACGGCGCGTTCCGCATGATCACCGGCAAAATCAACAGCACGACGGGAGCATCCGTCCAGGTGAGTTCGCCGGTCGCGACGCTGGCGGTCCGCGGCACCGATTTCTGGACCGGGCCGATTGACGGGATTTACGGTGTCCTGCTGCTGTCCGGTGAGGTCAATGTGCGCACCGCGGGCGGCGAAGTGACCCTCAATGAGCCGGGTACCGGCACCAATATCACCGATGCGGCCAGTCCGCCCGGTCCGGTCGGCGCCTGGGCGCCGGACAAGGTGAGCCGCGCGCTGGCGGCTGTGGCCTTCAGGTAGCGTTGGCGCTACTTGAGCAGGGCATCGGCGGGGCGCGCCTCGCCGGATCCCAAATTCGCATCGTGACGGTATAGGGTTGAGCAGTACGGGCACACCATCTCGTTGTCGTCGCCCATGTCGAGGTAGACGTGGGGATGATCGAACGGTGGCTGGGCACCGATGCACTCGAATTCGCGCGCGCCGATCTCGATCACGGCCAGTCCCATGTCGTTATGAAATTTCGGCGTTACGTGTGCGGCCATTCGCGATCATCCCTGTTGGTCGATTGTTGCCCGGCAAGGCCCGGCAAGTCTTGTATCGCTGGGCGGATAGCATATCTTGCGCCCGGCGGCAAAGCATTGCCGAGCTGTTTTATATCTTCCAACCGAAAGATCTCCACCATGCCGCATTTTGATTCCGACGGTGTCCAGATTGCCTATGAGGTTGCAGGTGAGGGCGATCCGGTCCTGCTCATTCACGGGTTTGCCTCAACTTCGGCGATCAACTGGGTGTCGACCGGCTGGCTCAAGATGCTGACAGAGGCCGGCCGGCAGGTCATCATGATCGACAATCGCGGGCATGGCGACAGCGAGAAGCTCTATGATCCAGGATCGTATGAAGCACCGCAGATGGCAGAGGATTCGCGGCGGCTGCTCGATCATCTGGCCATCGAAAGGGCCGACGTCATGGGCTATTCCATGGGCGCGCGAATCACCACCTTTCTTGCGATCAATCGGCCTCAGCGGGTGCGCAGCGCCGTCATCGCCGGCATGGCCGGGAATATTTTCAAGGGCGTTGAGACAAGCGAGGTGATTGCAGATGCGCTGTTGACGGAAAATGTCGACGGCATTGCGCTGCCAGCGGCCAAGGCTTTCCGGTTGTTTGCCGATCGCACCGGCGGTGACCGCCAGGCGCTGGCGGCGTGCATGCGGGCCGGCCGGCCGGCGTTGTCGCATGAGGCGCTGGCGACGATTTCGTGTCCCGTCCTGGTCGTGGCTGGCGATGACGACCCCATCGCCGGGCCGGTCGGGCCGCTGGTCGATGCGATCCCCGGCGCTGCCGGCCTGACCCTGCCGGGCCGAGATCACATGAAGGCGGTCGGCGATATGACGTACAAGCGCGGGGTGATTGCGTTTTGGGGTACAGGCTGATGACGCTGGATCAGGAACGGCTTTGATCGCAACAATCAAAAGCGATCGCGCTCCAGGCGCCTGATCACATTTGCTTGTTGTTACCTTTACGTTAACTTGAGTTTTTAGCCGATTTGTGGTCGTTACGGGCATGGATCAGGCCCTCCACCCTATCAGCTGTGACAACATTTCGTTTACCGGCGCTAACGGTAACGTCCTGTGCGGATCCGTATGGCAGGGGTTGGGCAGTGAAACCCGCACGGTGCTGCTGCTGCATGGCGGCGGGCAGACGCGGCACAGCTGGCAGGGAACGGCTGAAATGCTGGCCCGGCGCGGCTGGCGTTCGATCAGCGTGGACCAGCGTGGCCACGGTGAAAGCGACTGGGTTGAGGACGGAGACTATTCGTTTCAGGCCTATGCCCGTGACGTGTGTTCAATCGCAAGGCAGATCAAGCAGAATCATGGCCAGTTGCCGGTGCTGATCGGGGCCTCGCTGGGCGGCCTGGCGGGCTTGCGGGCTGCAGCCCTTGACGATGGCTGCCTTAGTGCCCTGGTGCTTGTCGACATCACCCCGTTCGTCAAGGCGGACGGTGTTGAACGCATTCTCGGGTTCATGGCGGAGAACGCCGAGGCGGGCTTTGCCACGCTTGAGGCGGCGTCGGATGCCATTGCGGCCTATCTGCCGCACCGGCCAAAACCTGCCAGTCTGTCGGGTCTTGCAAAGAACCTCAGGCAGGATGCGGACGGCCGGTATCGCTGGCATTGGGACCCGCGGTTCCTTGATTCGCGGCGCAGCCCGGATGAACATGCCAGCGAGGCGCGCCAGCAGCTTGGCGAGTTGGCCCGGCAGCTTAGCATCCCAACGCTTCTGGTGCGCGGGCGCGAAAGCGAACTGGTCGGTGAAGACGAGGCAAGGCGATTCCTTGAACTGGTTCCGCATGCCAGGATGACCGATGTCAGCGGCGCGCGCCATATGGTGGCCGGTGACCGCAATGATGTGTTCACAGATGCGGTTGTGGAGTTCCTGAGCGCACTTTGATGGGTCCCATCAAACTTTTTGACCTTCACATTTGCTGCACACACTCCACATATAGATCAGATAGCGCTATAATCCGTCCCGATGTTCAATGGAGATAACCCATGGCCCAGCCCGTTGCCGTATCACCGAAACTGAAACAGGTTGATCCTGTCTGGAGCCGGATCCGTGCCGAAGCCGAAGACATAATTCGCACCGACCCCAGTCTGGGCGGGTTCATTTTCAGCTCGATACTCAATCATGACCGGCTGGAATGTGCATTGAGCCACCGACTGGCGCAACGGCTCGGCAATGCGGATATCGGCGCTGAGCTGATCGTGCAGGCGTTCGATGATGCGCTGGAAGACGATCCCGGGATCGGCGCCCTGATCCGGGCAGATGTCCTGGCGGTCTTCGAGCGCGACCCGGCATGTGACCGCTATATCGACCCGTTCTTGTACTTCAAGGGCTTCCAGGCGGTGCAGAACCACAGGATGGCGCACCGGCTTTACCATATGGGCCGGCGGGATTTTGCATTCTACCTGCAAAGCCGCGCGTCCATGGTGTTCGGCGTCGATATT
Organism: Hyphomicrobiales bacterium; assembly: GCA_013002595.1. Taxonomy (GTDB): domain Bacteria; phylum Pseudomonadota; class Alphaproteobacteria; order Rhizobiales; family Aestuariivirgaceae; genus JABDJG01. The sequence continues at coordinate 14,185 of JABDJG010000492.1, forward strand.
CACCCGGCCGCCAAGATTGGCCGCGGCATCATGATCGACCATGCCCATTCCATCGTAATCGGCGAGACGGCGGTGGTCGGCGACGATGTTTCGATGTTGCATTCGGTGACGCTTGGCGGCACCGGCAAGGCGGACGGCGACCGGCATCCCAAGATCGGCAGCGGCGTCTTGCTCGGCGCCGGGGCGAGTGTTCTCGGCAACATCAAGATTGGTGAATGCTCGCGCGTTGCCTCCGGCTCTGTGGTGCTGCACGATGTCCCGCCGGCCCGCACGGTTGCCGGTGTGCCGGCCAGGGTGGTCGGCTATGCAGGCTGCTCGGAACCGGCCAGATCGATGGACCACACGATGGATACGGTCGAACCGCCCGAGTGCTAACCGGCTGATCTGGTCCACCCGGTCAAATGGATTCCGTATAAGAATGAAGCGTTCTAGGGCTTGTGTGACGGCTGGCAAGTGGGTTAGACCGGCTTAACTGTCCAATCCAATTCACGAGGTCCCGGCTGTGTCGCCTGACGAGATTCGAAAAGTCACCAATTTCCTGCGCACCAAATTTCAGCTGCCATCCATTTCGGTCCGCAAACGGCCGCAAAAGGAAGATTCTGCCGAGGTCTATATTGGTGATGAATTCATCGGCGTCCTGTACCGCGACGACGAAGATCCGGACGATCTTTCCTATTCGTTCCAGATGGCGATCCTGGATTTCGATCTGGAACCTTAACCCGACCCGGCCGCTGCGCTGTTGTGGGTCAGCTGCAACAGCAACTGTCTGGTGGTGTGATCGATCTCGCGCCATTGGGCGAGATGATCGCGGGCGAAACGATAGCGCAGCGACGCCTTGGGGCTGGCCTTGATCGTGCTGCTGCACAATTTCGGGCCGAGGCTCGATGCGCGCAATTCACACTTGATGTAGATCGTCGTTGAGCCGATCTTTCCGACATAATACTCAATATCCGCATAGGGCGAGCTGGTTGAAAACGAGTAGCGCGACAGGCCGGCCTGCGCTTTGACCGGGCGATGCGTGATATAGGGCCGGTAAATGCCATTGAAGCGCTCGGCAAAACTCAATTCCGGCATGCTGGGCATGAAGGTCAGGATCAACTGATCGGTGTGATCGGTGACTTCTTCAGGCGGTGGTACCGTGGCGGTTGGATCGAACGGCCAGGGGATCTCCATGTCGACCTGACGGACGCCGCCGAGCGCGCGCCGTTTGACCCGGGCAACCAGATTGCTTGGAATCAGCAGTTCGATGTCTTCAAGCTTGACATGGGTCAGCTTGCGGGAGCGTGGATCGTTGTCGCCCTTGCCGAGCAGCAAATCCGGGTTGGGCAGGAAATAATAGGCAAAAATGGTGCCCGCAACCGCCACGAAGCTGGCGATTGCCAACAAGACCAGTACGCCCACTGAGCGCTCTCGCATCCGGTTACGCGGTTCTTCGTACCAGGAGGGCTGCATTGTCACCACACCTTAGGGTCAGGACCCATTAATTTCATGCAATTCTGTTTGATCATGAGGGCTCGAATGCTGGAAAACAAGCGCAAGACAAGGCTTGGTGCATTGTTGAGCATTGTTTGCCAGCAGACGGGCCCTCAGGGTCAAACCCTTCGGGCGTGGCAGATTTGCCTGTTGAGTGCGTTAGACAGGCTTGAAAACCGGGCGGTATCCTGCGCCTGCCTGCCTACTCAGCAGGCAAATCTGCCAGCGCAGAATTGTATGAATTAATCG
>JABDJG010000357.1 GCA_013002595.1 Hyphomicrobiales bacterium
GTAGAGCATAGGGCGGACGTGTCATGAACATATCCAAAACGCTCAATTCGCTTTTCCTCAAGGAGTTCATCGGCGCGTTCTTTTTGTCGATGCGCTATTTCTTTGCGCCCAAGGCGACCATCAACTACCCGTTTGAAAAGGGTCCGTTGTCGCCGCGTTTTCGTGGCGAGCATGCACTGCGACGCTATCCGAATGGCGAAGAGCGCTGCATTGCCTGCAAATTGTGTGAGGCGATCTGCCCGGCCCAGGCCATCACCATCGAAGCCGGCCCGCGCCGCAACGACGGCACCAGGCGCACGACACGTTATGACATCGACATGGTCAAATGCATCTACTGCGGGTTCTGCCAGGAGGCCTGCCCGGTTGATGCGATCGTCGAGGGACCGAATTTTGAGTTTGCAACCGAGACCCGCGAAGAGTTGTTGTTCAACAAGGACAAGCTGCTCGCCAACGGGGACCGCTGGGAGCGTGAGATTGCAAGGAATATTGCACTCGACGCGCCCTACCGGTAGCGGGACGAGGGGTTAGAGGGGAACAAAATGGCTTTTGCAGCCGCCTTTTTCTACCTGTTTTCAGCCGTTGCGGTCGCAGCGGCCGTGATGGTGATTGTATCGCGCAATCCCGTGCATTCGGTGCTGTTCCTGATCCTGACATTCTTCAACGCCGCCGGCCTTTTCGTGCTGCTCGGCGCTGAATTTCTGGCCATGATCCTGGTCGTTGTTTATGTCGGCGCCGTTGCCGTCTTGTTCCTGTTCGTGGTCATGATGCTAGATATCGACTTTGCCGAATTGCGCGCGGGTATCCTGAACTATGCGCCGGTCGGCGCCACCATCGGCCTGATCCTGCTGGTCGAACTGGCGCTGGTCTATTCCGGTTGGGTGCTGTCGCCCGAGGCCATCGAGGGCATTACCGCGCCCGCTGAAGGGGATGCCGGTCTCACCAACACCGAAGCGCTCGGCCAGCTGCTCTATACGCGATACATTTACTTTTTCCAGATGGCCGGCCTCGTGCTGCTAGTTGCCATGATAGGCGCCATTGTGCTCACGCTTCGCCACAAGCCGGGGGTGCGTCGTCAGGATATTGCAGCTCAGGTTGCGCGCACGCCTGAGACCGCCATCGAAGTGAAGCAAGTCAAACCAGGGCAGGGGATCTGATAGCCATGGAAATCGGCCTTTCCCACTACCTGACCGTTGCCGCGATCCTGTTCACGATCGGCATTTTCGGAATCTTTTTGAACCGCAAGAACGTCATCGTCATCTTGATGTCGATCGAACTCATGCTGCTCGCCGTGAACATCAACCTGGTCGCGTTCTCGTCCTTCCTGGGTGACCTGGTCGGCCAGGTGTTTGCCTTGCTGGTGTTGACTGTCGCAGCTGCAGAAGCCGCAATCGGACTTGCCATCCTCGTTACCTATTTCCGCAACCGCAGCTCGATCGCGGTTGAGGATATCAATATGATGAAAGGCTAGAGGTCGTGGAAACACTCTTTCTGCTCATCGTTTTTCTGCCGTTGATCGGTGCAATCATCGCCGGTGTTGGCGGCACACTGGCGCTCAAAGCCATTGGCAGCGCGGCCGATCACCATGAACATGCCGGTGATGACGGTCATCACCATGCCTATGACGGCCCGCGCTGGCCGGCATTGCTGACCACTGGCCTGTTGCTGTTTTGCGCCGTCTTGTCCTGGATTGCGTTTTTTGACGTTGCGATCGGCGAACAACAGTACAAGGTCGAGGTCGCAACCTGGGTGCACTCCGGCGGTCTTGCAGCTGACTGGGCATTGCGCATCGACACGCTGACCGCGGTCATGCTGGTTGTCGTCAACACCGTCTCATCGCTCGTCCATCTCTATTCGATCGGCTATATGAGCCATGATCCGCACCAGCCGCGGTTCTTTGCGTTTTTGTCACTGTTCACCTTTGCCATGTTGATGCTGGTGACGTCTGACAATCTTTTGCAGATGTTCTTTGGCTGGGAAGGCGTTGGCCTTGCCTCCTACTTGTTGATTGGTTTCTGGTACAAACGTCCCTCGGCAAACGCTGCCGCGATAAAGGCGTTTGTCGTCAACCGGGTTGGTGATTTCGGCTTTGCACTCGGTATTTTCGGCATCTACTGGACCTTCGGTTCGATCGAATTCGACACCATCTTCAATGCTGCCCCGACACAGGCCGGCAAGACCATCGAATTCCTTGGTTACAATTTGGATACCATGACGGTGCTGTGCCTCTTGTTGTTCATGGGCGCCATGGGCAAGTCGGCCCAGTTCCTGCTGCACACCTGGTTGCCCGATGCCATGGAAGGCCCAACCCCGGTCTCGGCGCTCATACATGCTGCCACCATGGTCACCGCCGGTGTTTTCCTGGTCGCTCGCATGTCGCCGTTCTTTGAGTTGTCGTCGACCGCTGCCATGACCGTTACCCTGATCGGCGCCATCACCGCATTCTTTGCCGCAACCGTTGGTCTCGTTCAAAATGATATCAAGCGCGTCATAGCCTATTCAACCTGTTCACAACTGGGCTACATGTTCGTTGCCATGGGCGTTGGCGCCTACGGTGTCGGTATCTTCCATCTGTTTACCCACGCCTTCTTCAAGGCCCTGTTGTTCCTGGGTTCCGGGTCGGTCATTCACGCCATGTCCGATGAGCAGGACATGCGCGAAATGGGCGGCCTCTATCCGCACCTGAAAAAGACCTGGGCGATGATGCTGATCGGAACGCTGGCGTTGACCGGTTTTCCGCTCACCGCCGGCTACTTCTCCAAGGATGCCATCATCGAAGGCGCCTTTGCCGCCGACACGGCGATCGGAACCTTTGCCTTTACGTTGCTGGTCGTTGCCGCCTTTTGCACCTCATTTTACTCGTGGCGCCTGATGTTCATGACCTTCCATGGCCGCCCGCGCGCCACCAAGGAAGTCATGAGCCACGTTCATGAGAGCCCGAACGTCATGCTGGTGCCGCTTTATCTTCTGGCCGCCGGCGCGCTTCTGGCCGGGTATGTCTTCAAGGAATATTTCGTCGGGCACGATGAGGCATTGTTCTGGGGTGAGGCGCTGTACCGCGCGCCGGGCAACACCATTGTTGAAGCCCTCCATCACGTGCCGGCAATGGTCAAATACTCGCCGTTCATTGCCATGGTGCTTGGTTTTGGCCTTGCCTGGCTGTTCTACATCAAGAACCCCAAACTGCCGGTGGCGCTCGCCGAGATGCACATGCCCATCTACAAGTTCCTGCTCAACAAATGGTATTTTGACGAGATCTACGATTACTTCCTGGTGCGTCCGACCATGTGGATCGGCCGCTTCCTGTGGAAGAAGGGCGACGGCTGGACAATTGACGGCCTTGGCCCGGATGGCGTTTCGGCCCGTGTGATTGATGTCACCAACCGCATTGTCCGGTTACAGAGCGGCTATGTTTATCACTACGCCTTCGCCATGCTGATCGGCGTTGCCGCGATTGTCACCTGGTTCATGTTCGCAGGAGCACACTGATGGCCGGCTTCCCGATCCTGACTGCCGTTACCTTCCTGCCCTTGGTGGGTGCGCTGTTCGTGCTGGCTGTACGTGGTGATGATGCCATTGCCGTGCGCAACATCCGGTGGGCCGCCTTGTGGACGACCATTGTAACCTTTGGCCTGTCGCTGGCGATCTGGATTCTGTTCGACCCCGGCAATCCCGGCTTCCAGATGGAAGAGCGCTACGGCTGGATCGGCTCAAGCAACTATCACATGGGCGTCGATGGTATCTCGGTGCCGTTCGTGATCCTGACTGCTTTCCTGATGCCGATCTGCATTCTGGCCAGTTGGAAGATCGAAAAGCGCGTCAAGGAATACATGATCGCCTTTCTGGTTCTCGAAACCTTGATGATCGGCGTCTTCTGCGCGCTCGACCTGTTCTTGTTCTACATCTTCTTTGAAGGCGGCCTGATCCCGATGTTCCTGATCATCGGGATCTGGGGCGGCCAGCGCCGGGTCTATGCCAGCTTCAAGTTCTTCCTTTATACGCTGCTAGGTTCGGTCCTCATGTTGCTCGCCATTATGGCGATCTTCTGGCAGGCGGGCACGACCAATATCCCTGAACTGCTCAAGAATTCGAACCTGCCAGAGGACATGCAATTCTGGCTGTGGCTGGCGTTCTTTGCCTCGTTTGCGGTCAAGATGCCGATGTGGCCGGTCCATACCTGGCTGCCCGATGCGCACGTTGAGGCACCGACGGCCGGTTCGGTCATTCTTGCCGCCATCCTGTTGAAGATGGGTGGTTATGGCTTTTTGCGCTTCTCGCTGCCGATGTTCCCGCTTGCCTCAGAGCTGTTCGCGCCGCTGGTCTTTGCCCTGTCGGTCGTTGCGATCATTTACACCTCCCTGGTTGCCCTGATGCAGGAGGACATGAAGAAACTGATCGCTTATTCGTCGGTCGCTCATATGGGCTTTGTGACCATGGGTATCTTCACGCTCAACCAGCAGGGTATTGATGGCGCCATGTTCCAGATGATCAGCCATGGTCTGATCTCAGGCGCGTTGTTCCTGTGTGTTGGTGTTGTTTACGACCGCATGCACACGCGCGAGATCGCCGCGTACGGTGGACTGGTTAACCGCATGCCCGGGTATGCAATGATCTTCATGGTGTTCACCATGGCCAACGTCGGCCTGCCGGGTACATCCGGCTTTGTCGGCGAGTTCCTGACACTGGTTGGCGCCTTCAAAGCCAATACCTGGGTTGCATTCTTTGCCACCACAGGCGTCATCCTGTCGGCCGGCTATGCCTTGTGGCTGTACCGCCGGACGATCTTCGGCGAGCTTGAAAAGGACAGTTTGAAGGCGATGATGGACATCACGCCACGAGAGGCAGCCTGCCTGTTGCCGCTCGTTGCCCTGACGATTTTCTACGGTGTCTACCCATCGCCGATCCTCGATATGTTTGCCTTATCGGTAGACAGTCTGGTCAGCCAGGTGACCGCCGCAATTGATGCAAACGGCGCGGCCAAAGCCGCCGTGTTGAATTAGGGTCGGGCATGAGAAATATTTTGACAATCGCAGACGCTGCCGCCGCTCTCCCAGAGATCGCGTTGGTAACCGCTGCCATGGCGCTGCTGATGGTCGGCGTATTCCGCTCCAAACCGGCAACCGATCTCGTGACATCGCTGTCGCTGTTTGTATTGGCGGCCACGGCGGCCCTGGTGATGTTCTCATCTTCCGGCACGGTCGACGCGTTCAATGGTGCATTCGTCGTCGATACCTTTGCCCGGGTCATGAAGGTTATGGTCCTGTTTGGGTCGGCCATCACCGTCACCATGTCGGTACATTTCATGAAACTGGAACGTATCGAGCGGTTCGAATATCCAATTCTCATTCTGCTTGCCACGGCTGGCATGATGGCGATGATCTCGGCCAACGACCTGATTGCGCTGTACATGGGCCTGGAGCTGCAGTCCCTGTCGCTCTACGTCCTTGCTGCCATAAACCGGGATTCGGCCCGTTCATCCGAGGCCGGTCTGAAATATTTCGTCCTCGGCGCCATTTCTTCAGGCATGCTGCTGTATGGGTGTTCGTTGATCTACGGCTTCACCGGTGTCACGTCGTTTGCCGGAATAGCAGATACCCTTAAACAGGGTGAGGCGGGCATTGGCCTGATCTTCGGTCTGGTATTCCTGATCGCCGGGCTCGCATTCAAGGTGTCCGCCGTGCCGTTCCACATGTGGACCCCCGATGTTTATGAAGGTTCACCAACGCCGGTCACCGCGTTCTTTGCAGCTGCGCCCAAGATTGCCGCGATCGCCTTGTTCGTGCGCGCCATGGTCACGCCGTTCTCATCGATCGCCAGCGACTGGCAGCAGGTGATCGTCTTCATCTCGATCGCCTCGATGGTCCTCGGCGCTTTCGCCGCCATTGGCCAGTCGAATATAAAACGTCTGCTCGCCTACTCATCGATTGGCCATATGGGCTACGCCCTGGTCGGTCTGGCAGCGGGCAGCGCCGAGGGTGTGCGCGGTGTCGTGATTTACATGGCGATTTATCTGATCACCACTCTGGGTACCTTTGCCTTTGTTCTTGCCATGCGCCGCCAGACCGGCGCGCTTGAGGAGATATCGGATCTGTCCGGTCTGGCTCAGAACAACAAGATGCTCGCCTTCATTCTGGCGATGCTGATGTTCTCGCTCGCCGGCATCCCGCCGCTTGCCGGTTTCTTTGGCAAGTACTTCGTATTTCTGGCAGCGATCAAGGCCGATCTCATTTGGCTGGCGGTCATCGGTGTCGTTTCAAGCGTGGTCTCGGCTTATTATTACCTCAACATCATTCGCGTGATGTATTTCGAAGAGCCGGTCGACAACTTCGATTCCATGCCGACAGAGTTGCGTATGATCATCGGCGCTTCAGGCATCTTCGTGATTGTGTTCGTCGCGCTGGCCGGGCCGGTCATCGATGTAGCCCGGGCAGCCGCCAACTCGCTTTTCTAAGATGGAGGCGAGACGTCTTGTCGAACTCGACGTAGTCGATTCCACCAATGCACATGCTCAGCGCCTGAGTGAAACCGGCGAGCGCGGTCCATTATGGATACGTGCAAATCTCCAGTCTGCCGGCCGCGGCCGCAAGGGCAGACATTGGGTATCCAAACCGGGTAATCTGTATACGACGCTGCTTTTTACGCCCGATGCGCCGCTCACCTCGCTGTCACAGTTGAGTTTCGTCACGTCCCTGGCGGTATACGATCTCGCTGCACACGTTCTTGGAACGGATAGCGATCTATCCTTGAAATGGCCCAATGATGTCCTTCTCAAAGGGCACAAACTGTCCGGCATCCTGGCTGAAACGATACCGGTTGCCGGATCAAGGCAGGTTTCAGTGGCGATCGGATGCGGGATCAACCTGCAACATGCGCCGCAAGAT
>JABDJG010000066.1 GCA_013002595.1 Hyphomicrobiales bacterium
TTCCAAGGCCGATCAAACCGGAAATGACCGAAAATCCTGCGATCGATAAAACTTTTGCGGCGCCCATGGCTTGTCTGGCTCCAATGCCTTGATTCGTGGAATACGGATACGGCAAACTATCCTCTCGCACTGAATTTCCGGTTAATCAGCGAAGCGCACCCGAAAGGAGTTGCCGGCCCAAGCACCAAGACGGCTGGCAGTTGCATCGTCTGAACCTCTGGATGGCGCCGACCTGCATCGTCATCAAAAGAGTAGGTAAGGGGTCATTTGCTGCGGTATTGAAGCCGATTGCACTACTGCCGTTTCGCTTCCGACACCGGATATCTGGACCGGCATCCCCGATCATGGACCAGTTGTGAGCCAAGCTCGCAACAGCTTCAATCCACGCGTTTCGAAACGACCGACAGTACGTGTTCGAATTTGATGAGGGCCGACCGGGCTACTTCCAGATCGTCGCCACATCCTTTCCGCCAATCCGGCCGATGCCGGGGAGCTTTATGGCCAGGTCATCGAAATCCAGGCCAACGGTGGCGCCGAGGATGTGCAGCTCGAGGCCCTCGGCCAAGGCCAGTGCGGCGCCGAGGTAGCCTGACCAGGACACCTGCCAGCCGGTGCCGGACGGAACCGGGCGTACGGTGAAGCCGGGGCCGATGAAGTCCTTGCCGATGCCGGCGGTATGCATTTCCGCTTTCAGTTTAGGCACTTCGCGCAACACGTGGGCAACAAAAGTATTGGAGTTGGGGCCGGGCCAGACTTTGTAGGAGCCGCGACTGGTCCACGGGTAGCTGTCGATGGCGGCGGCAACTTTCGGAATCAGTTTTTCGGCCTCCGCACCGCGCAGGTCGTAAACCAGCTGTGGCGGATTTGAGTACCAGCGGCCATCGGGCGGGTAGTTGTTGTGGCGCACCGGCGAGCCCCAGCCGACGACCTCATAGCGGTTGTAGGCGCCGCCCTTGGGCTTGACGACGATCCAGTGGTGAACCGCAAAGACGCCCTTCCAGCGGCCCGAGCGGGCGGCATAGATGCGGATCATCGCCGGTTTGTCGCTCACCGCCGGCGGCAAGGCGCCAATCGAGGTCCAGTCGGCCGCATGCCAGTTCGACGGCCAGCCCTTGGCGTAGGCCCAGGCGGCGCTGGCGGCGACGGGCAAGATGATCAGGACGATGGTGAACCACTTGAGGGTTTTGATGATGCGTTTCATGTGATGGTCGGGTGCCGTGGTCGAGACGGCCAGTTGAGGCGATCATTGAGGCTGGATTGCGGCGGGGATGATGAGGCTTTGCGCAAAGGCTGATCATAGATGCTTGCCTTTGGGCGATGCCGTGTTCCCTCGCCCCCTTTGGGGGAGAGGGAGTTTTACCCGCGCAAGGTGCCGCCGGTGGCTTTTTGGACCTGGTCGACGACCCTGGCTGCGACGGCGTCGATCTCCTCATCGGTGAGCGTCTTGTCCCTGGGCTGCAGCGTGACCTCGATGGCGAGCGATTTTTTATCCTCGCCGAGACTGGCGCCGGTGAAGGCATCGAACAGGGCAACCTCGGCGATGAGGGCCTTGTCGGCGCCCTTGGCGGCGCGGATCAGCTTGTCGGCGGCAACTTCGGCATCGACGATGAAGGCGAAATCGCGTTTGACGGCCATCAGATCAGAAGCTTTCAGCGCCGGGCGGGCGGCGGACTTGTTGCGGGCCGCCGGGATATTGTCGAGGACGACCTCAAAGGCAGCCATCGGGCCCTTGACGTCCATCGCATCAAGAACGCGCGGGTGCACTTCGCCGAACCAGGCAAGCTGGTTCTTGGGGCCGAGCTGGATGGTGCCGGAGCGGCCGGGGTGGAACCAGTCCGGCGCACCCTGGACGATCTGCAGGCTGGCGGTGGGCGCCCCGGCGGCAGCCAATGTGGCGAGCGCATCGGCCTTGGCATCGAAAGCATCGACGGCGCGGGCGCTGCCGGTCCAGTTGCGGGCAATGGCCTGACCGCGGCGCATGCCGGCGGCGCGCAGGGTTTCATCTTCCGGTTTGTCGCCGGCATAGACCTGGCCGACCTCGAACAGGCCGACATCGCCAAAGCCGCGGTCGATATTGCGGCCGGCCGCTTCGATGAGATTGGCGATCAGCGACGGGCGCATGTCGGACAGTTCCGATGAGATCGGGTTGGCGAGTTTCAACTCCGGCTGGCCGCCGCCGAACAGTTCGGCATGTTTGGCCGGCAGGAACGACCAGGTGACCGCTTCATTGAAACCGCGCTGAGCGAGCGCCCGGCGGGCGGCGATCATGCGGTTCTGCAACGGCGTCAGGGTCGGGCGGGCTATGGCGTGCTCGCGGTCCATGGCGGCATTGGGAACATTGTCGAGACCGACGATGCGGCCAATTTCCTCAACCAGATCAGCCTCGCCGTGGACATCGGGGCGCCATGGCGGGACGGCGCAGTCAAGCCCGGCGCGCACCTCGGTGACGGTGAACCCAAGATCGGTGAGGATGCGGGCCTGTTCTTTCACCGGCACATCGATACCGCCGAGGGTTTGCATGCGGTCGCCGCGCAGGTGATAGCTGCGCGCGGTGTCGGGCGCTTGACCGGCAATGACCAGATGCGAGGCTTCGCCGCCGCACAAATCGAGGATCAACCGGGTGCCGATCTCGGCGCCATCGATGAGGAACTCAGGATCGATGCCGCGCTCGAAGCGGTAGCGGGCATCAGACAGGATGTTGAGCTTGCGGCCGGTGGCAGCTGTGCGAACGGGGTCGAAATAGGCGACCTCAAGGAAGACATCGGTTGTCTCGGGCAGGCAGCCGGACGGCTCGCCGCCCATGATGCCGCCGAGCGCCTCGGGACCGTTGTCATCGGCAATGACCGTCATTTCGCCATCGAGCTCGTATTCCTTGCCGTCGAGGGCTTGGAGTTTCTCGCCGGGTCTTGCCAGACGGGCATGAATGTTGCCGTGGACCTTTGCGGCATCGAAAACGTGCAGCGGGCGGGCATAGGCGTAGGTGACAAAGTTGGTGATGTCGACCAGCGCCGAAATCGGGCGCAAGCCGATGGCGCGCAGGCGGCGCTGCAGCCAGTCGGGCGACGGTCCGTTCTTGACGCCCCGAATATAGCGGCCGACGAATTGCGGGCACGGTGTGTTGCCCGGATCATCGAATTTGAGATCAACCGAAATGGGCGACGTGAACGTGCCCTTGACCGGCTCGGCGTTGAGCGGCTTCAGGGTACCTAACCCCTTGGCGGCAAGGTCGCGGGCAACGCCGTAGATGCCGAGCGCATCGGGGCGGTTCGGCGTGATGGCGATATCGATGACCGGATCATCCAGCCCGAGCGCTTCGGCTGCCGGCATGCCGATCGGCAGACTGTCATCGAGATCGATGATGCCGTCATGGTCCTCGGAGATCATCAGCTCGCGCTCGGAACACAGCATGCCGGCCGATTCAACACCGCGAATGACGCCGACCTCAAGATCGACGCCGGTGCCGGGGATATGGGTGCCGGCAGGCGCAAAGATGCCGGTCATGCCGGTGCGCGCGTTCGGCGCGCCGCAGACAACCTGGATTTCGCCATCGGCGGTGATGACATCGCAGACCCGCAGACGGTCCGCATCGGGGTGCTGGCGGGCTTCCTTGACCTTGGCGACCTTGAACGGCGCGAGCTGGGCGGCCATGTTGTCGATCTCTTCGACCTCAAGGCCGTTGTCGGTCAACGCCGCGGCGATCTCGTCAACCGAGGCGTCGGTGTCGAGATGATCCTTCAGCCAGCTAAGCGTGAACTTCATGACAGACCTCCTGCCAGGTTGGGCCGCTGCAGCGAGGAAAAGCCATAATGGCGCAGCCAGCGCAGGTCTGATTCAAAGAACGCGCGCAAATCGGGGATGCCGTATTTCAGCATGGCGATACGGTCGATGCCGACGCCGAAGGCAAATCCCTGGATCTTTTCGGGATCAAGCCCGCCGGCGCGGATGACATTGGGGTGGACCATGCCGGAGCCGAGGATTTCGAGCCAGTCGTCGCCGACGCCGATCTTGACCTGGCCATCGACCCACGAGCAGCCGATGTCGACCTCCATCGACGGTTCGGTGAACGGGAAGTGCGAGGCGCGAAAGCGCATCTTGACTTCATCGAGCTCAAAGAACGCCTTGCAGAATTCTTCCAGGCACCATTTGAGGTGGCCAAGATGGGTGCTTTCATCAAGCACAAGCCCTTCGACCTGATGGAACATCGGGGTGTGGGTCTGATCACTATCAGAGCGGAAGGTGCGGCCCGGCGCGATGATGCGGATCGGCGGTTGCGTAGTCTCCATGGTGCGGATCTGCACCGGCGAAGTGTGCGTGCGCAGCACCATGCGCGTGCCGTCTTCCTTAGGGTTCAGATAGAACGTGTCATGTTCCTGGCGGGCCGGGTGATCGTCGGGGATGTTGAGCGCGCCGAAATTGTACCAGTCAGTCTCGATGTGCGGGCCTTCGGCAACCGAAAAGCCAAGATCGGCAAAGATCTGCACGACCTCTTCCCAGACCTGGGAGACCGGGTGGATAGTGCCGGCGGGTTCAGGCCGGGCCGGCAGCGTGACATCGACGAACTCGGTCGCCAGTCGCTCATCCAGGGCCGCTGCCTTGAAATCGGCCTGACGGGCGGCGATGGCCGAGCCGACCTCGTCCTTCAATTTGTTGAGCGCCTGGCCGGCGGCTTTTCGGGCCTCGCCGTCAAGCTTGCCAAGGCCCTTCATGCGCTCGGAGATGGCGCCCTTCTTGCCGAGCGCCGAAACCCGCAAGGCCTCCAGCGCCGCCTCATCGCCAGCGCCGTCTATGGCTGAGATCAGTTCATCCCTGAGGGCGGTCAGTTCGCCACTATCGGTCATCGGTTAGGTCCTCAGAATCAGAAATGCCGGGCTCTTGAGCGCATGGGAAGTAACACGGATAACCCGCAGTCCCAAGCAGCTCAAAAGAGCCCGGCAAATTCGGTAGGTGTAGGTGCTGAACAGCCTTACAGCGCAGCGCCGGCCTTTTCGACCAGGGCCTTGAACGCAGCGGGCTCCCGCACGGCGATATCGGCCAGCACTTTGCGGTCGATCTCGATACCGGCTTTGCCGAGCCCTTCGATAAATCGGCCATAGGTCATGCCGCATTCACGCGAGGCTGCGTTGATGCGCTGGATCCACAGGGAGCGGAAATTGCGCTTCTTGCGACGCCGGTCGCGGTAGGCGTACTGGCCGGCCTTGTCGACGGCCTGGGTGGCGGCGCGGAAGGTGCTTTTGCGGCGGCCGTAGTAGCCCTTGGCTGCCTTGATGACTTTCTTGTGGCGAGCGTGGGCCTGGACACCACGTTTTACGCGAGACATGTGCGGTTCTCCTTAAATCTTCAAATCAGCGATTGGGCAAAAACTGTTTCACAATCTTGGCATCGGACTTGTCGAGAATGACGGTGCCGCGTTGATTGCGAATTTGCTTGTTGGTGCGCTTGATCATGCCGTGTTGCTTGTTGGCCTGATTGGCGCGGACCTTGCCGGTGGCTGTGAAGCTGAACCGCTTCTTGGCCGAAGCCTTGTTCTTCATTTTGGGCATTTTGCTTCCTTTCTAAGTACAGGTGCCGGATCGCTGGGGCCAGATTCAGACCCAGGTGCTAGCATTCTTCGATTAAACGAAGCATTTGGAGCCGCCACGGCATGCCCTTTCAGGCCGGGCCGCTCACAAGCGGGTGGGTTATATGCCGGGTGATGCGGAATGGCAAGGGGGATGTTGGGGGGATTTCCAGCAGTTTTGAGCACCTGCCCGCTAATGAAGAATACATGCACTTCATTTCCGATTAAGATTGCCACCCTTAACCAACGGCTTTGCACCAGGCAGGTTGGCTCGATGTCTCGAAGATACAATTCGCTGCCGCCTGCCAAGGCTGCGCATTTGTGACAAATCCCACAGACTGATTGCCGAAAGTTTCTTAAGGTCAACAATTAACGGAGGCTCACACGACAGTGAAGTCTTCGGCACGAATTTGGGGCGGCAGCAGTGAACCCAATTCGGACCGGCTCCAGGCCCGTAGTTGGGTTCCCAATTCCCGCCGATTGCGCGGGAAGGCAAAGGAGCCTGAAATGCCACAATTCGTCCTGCAATTCGATGAAAAGCAAGACCGCATGCGCATCAAAAATTTCATGCGGTCGTACGGTGCAAAAATCCTCCACGACAGCGGCAACCGCGTGATCGTTATCGAAACCGACCGCGAGCCCGAAGAAATCGTTCAACGGCTTCCAAAAGGCGTAACGATCACACCACCCGACAAGGCGGCAAAGGCCGGCAAGGAACGCAACGAACATGACGAACTGTTTGTCAAGGCCCTGAAGCTTCGTGCGTCCAACAAATACCGCAGGATGAAGGATCAACAGGTGCCCGGCGAATCCCCGGAAGAGAAGTTACTGGTGACCGGAAGCTGTGAGACGGAGGATTGATCGATGGCAAATGAACGTCTGATAAACACGGTTTCTGTTGGGATCATCTATGTCGGCGACACTGGCGAGTACCAAATCTCCGATGATGAGAAGGTTCACATTATGGCCGAAGTGCAGGAAGGGCTGGAGTCCCTGGCCAGCATCGAACCCACTGCGAACGTGTCCTATATCTATGGAAATCTGAGCGTCAACATTTCCGGCTTCGAGCCTTGGGTGGGCGCCAGGTGGCCGGGGCTCCCCGATAACTTTTACCGGGGGATCGACGCCGCTCTTTGGTCCGATCCAAATGACAAGATCTATTTCTTCCGTGGTTCGGAATATGTACGTATCGACCCGGCGAACGGATGGCGGATGGATGCAGGTTATCCCAAACCCATCGCGGGTAACTGGCCCGGTTTCCCGGCGCATTTCGCCAACGGGATCGACGCAGCGTTATGGGGTGAACCCAATGGCAAGATCTATTTTTTCCGCGATGACGAATACATCCGGGTCAACCCAAGTAATGGCTGGAACGTGGATTCGGGATATCCCAAACCGATCTCCGGCAATTGGCCGGGATTGCCACCGGAGTTCGCCGAAGGTATCGATGCGACCTTGTGGAGCGACCCCAACGGCAAGATCTATTTCTTCAAGAAGTTTGCCGATGCCCCGCCCAGCTATGTGCGCATCGACCCGGACAATGGCTGGAACATGGACCCCGGCTATCCAAAACCTGTTGCGGGGAACTGGCCGGGCCTGGAAGATACAAAATTTACCAAGGCTGGAACGGGCAACGACAAAGGCATCGACGCGATGCTTTGGGGCGAGCCGAACGGCAAGATCTACGTCTTCCAAAAGGCACGGATTGTGGGCACATACGCCCGTATCGACCCCAGCAATGGCTGGCAGGTGGACCCTGGCTATCCCAAGCCGATTGGTCTGAGCTTCGGCGAAGCTGAATTGCTCTGGCGTGATCCGGCACTAACGCAGCTGGGCTTCGAGCCTGGCGGCGACGGACTGAACCAAGCCGTCGAATTCTTTCAAAATGGTGCTGGAGCCCAATATGGATACGTCGCCTTCTTTACCAAGTTTTCGACGGTCTGGGCGGCCTATGCCGGCTCGCGCCGGGTGGTCATGCGCCGCGGCGGCGCGCCCGGCACCGCTGATTTCCTCGATTGGTCGTCTATCGACCGGATATTTGCGCATGAGACCGGACACATCTTCGGTGCGCCCGACGAATATGGCTCGTCGGGATGCAACTGCCAAACCATCAAAGGCCGTTTCATAAAGGAAGTGAACGGAAACTGCGCCAATTGTGCTGATCCACTGGCGCCCTGCCTCATGCGCAGCGGTGCTGCCAACATCGCCTGCGACTACACGCACATTCATGT
>JABDJG010000070.1 GCA_013002595.1 Hyphomicrobiales bacterium
CACAGGCTGCTTCCCCCACGTGAAGCCCACTTTGCATTACTTAGTGCCGATAGAGGATGACCTTGCGGACACCAAATCATTCGACGTCGAGTTTGATGTCTGTATGCAGAACATATTTGAATAAATGGTAAACTATACCTTTCCAGCCGTCCCAGTTCGAACCGTCGGGAGTAAGAGGGCAATGCGCCGCATTTTGCATTGCAGCATGAGGTTGCTATAAGGCGACCTGCATCTCATTTGAGGGAAAAGGTCACAATGAATCTGGCGGAAAACATCGATTCGGGAACCATCGAGCTCGATAATCTCGTTGAGTTGACCCGCCATGCCGTCGAGGCCGTCGACCGGCTCTACAATACGGCCCGGGTCTGTGTTGCCGAGCGGGTCAACGAAGGCGACAGGATCTCGGCCAAACTGCTTGAGCAGAGCCAGCACTCCGCCCATGGCCTTGCCTGGCTGGCGACCTATGCCGAAACCCTGCGCCAGACCGCCAGATATGCCGAACGCCTTTCAGATGCCGGCCAGCTCGGCGAGATGGAAAAGCTGCTGATCCAGGTCCTGTTCGGCGAATACCTCAACCAGATCGCCGGTGGCATCCCGATGAACCAGGCCGAGTTCGTTCGCCCATCGGAGCTTGATCTCAGGCGCGCCGACACCGCCATACTGTTCGACGGCCCGGCCGGTGAACTGACCCGCTTCGGCAATACCCCGCACACCCGCGCCCGTCTGGCGCAACTGATCACCGAAGCGGCCGGTTCGACCACCTACGGCAACCCTGGTCTGGATGAAACGCTCGAGCAGATGCGCACCGAGATGCGCCGTTTCGTCACCGACCGCGTCGCGCCGAACGCCCATGAATGGCATCTGAAAAACGAGTATGTTCCGCTTCAGATCATCGCCGAATTGTCCGAGCTTGGCGTCTTCGGCCTGACCTTGCCGGAAGAATACGGCGGCCTTGGCATGGGCAAGGTCGCCATGTGCGTTGTCTCCGAGGAACTGTCGCGCGGCTGGATCGCCATCGGCTCGATCGGCACCCGCTCGGAAATCGCCGCTGAACTGATCATCGGCGGCGGCACCGAAGCCCAAAAAGAGCACTGGCTGCCGAAGATCGGCTCCGGCGAGGTCCTGCCGACCGCCGTCTTCACCGAGCCCAACACCGGATCCGATCTGGCCGCCCTGCGCACCAGGGCGGTTCGCGATGGCGATACCTACAACGTCACCGGCAACAAGACCTGGATCACCCATCCGGTGCGCGCCGACGTCATGACGCTTCTCGCCCGCACCAACCCTGACGAACCCGGCTACAAGGGCCTGTCGATGTTCCTGGCCGAAAAGCCGCGCGGCACCGATGACGACCCGTTTCCCGCCCAAGGTATGTCCGGCGGCGAAATCGAGGTGCTCGGCTACCGCGGCATGAAGGAATTCGAGATCCGCTTTGAGGATTTTAAGGTCAAGGCCGGCAACCTGCTCGGCGGCGAGGAGGGCGAAGGTTTCAAGCAACTGATGCGCACCTTCGAATCGGCCCGCATCCAGACCGCCGCCCGCGCCCTCGGCGTTGCCCAGAACGCGCTTGACCTCGGTCTCCAGTACGCCATTGACCGGGTTCAGTTCGGCAAGCCCATCGTCGAGTTCCCGCGCATCGCCGACAAGCTGGCGCTGATGGCGGCCGAGATCATGGCCACCCGCCAGCTGACCTTTTATGCCGCCCGCGAAAAGGACGCCGGCCGGCGCTGCGATGTCGAGGCCGGTATGGCCAAATTGCTCGCTGCCCGTGTCGCCTGGGCCGCCGCCGACAATGCCCTGCAGGTCCACGGCGGCAACGGCTTTGCGCTCGAGTATCAGATTTCCCGCGTCCTGTGCGATGCCCGCATTCTCAATATTTTCGAGGGTGCCGGCGAGATCCAGGCCCAGGTCATCGCCCGCCGCCTGCTGGAGGGTGGCAATTGAGCGGCAACGGCCGCACCATCCTGATCACCGGCTGCTCCTCGGGCATCGGTTACACATGCGCGCACGGTATGGCCGAGCGTGGTTGGCGCGTCATCGCCGGCGCCCGCAAAGCTGAAGACCTTGCCCGTCTTGAGGCCGAGGGCCTTGAGACTATCCAACTGGATTATGCCAACCCGCACTCGGTCGCCAGATGTGCCGATGAGGTTCTCAAGCGCACCGGCCGTGAACTCTATGCCTTGTTCAACAACGGCGCCTACGGCCAACCCGGCGCTGTCGAGGATCTGACGCCGGATGTCCTGCGCGCCCAGTTCGAGGCCAATGTGTTCGGCTGGCACGACCTGACCTGCCGTCTGGTCCCGGCAATGCGCCAAAATGGCGCCGGCCGCATCGTCCAGTGCTCATCTGT
>JABDJG010000096.1 GCA_013002595.1 Hyphomicrobiales bacterium
GCCGCGTCCTGGTCGCGCAACTGTGGCAGGCGTTCGTTGATCTCATCATGCAGGCGTGTTTTCTCCGACACCGCTCTTGTAAAACCGGCCAGCAAGCGCGTCACTTCATCGAATTGCGCTTTTTCCCCGTTGAGCCCCTCAACCGCATCTTTCCAGGCAATATAAAGGCCAGCCGCTTCAAACCGGCGGATATCGGCGGACAGCTGCTTGTAGCGCACTGCCTGGCGGGCCTGGCGTTTCAGGGATTGCAGTTGGCTGTCCAGTTGCCCGACGACATCTTCCAGCCGGGTAAGGTTGGTTTCAGCCGCGTTGAGCTTGAGCTCGGCCTCATGCCTGCGGGTGTGCAAACCGGTTATGCCGGCTGCTTCTTCGAGAATACGCCGGCGCGATTGCGGTTTGGCATTGATGATCTCGCCGATCTGACCCTGGCGTACCAATGATGGTGAGCGTGCGCCTGTCGACGCATCGGCAAACAGCAGCTGAACATCGCGGGCGCGCACATCCTTGCCGTTGACGCGATAGGCGGACCCGGCCTCGCGTTCGATCCGCCGGCTGATCTCAACCGCATCGGATTCAGCTGTCGAGGGCGGTCCGCTACGGTCCGTATTGTCCATCGTGACAACGACTTCGGCCATATTGCGCGCCGGCCGTGTGGAGGTGCCCGAAAATATGACATCATCCATGCCCGATGCGCGCATGCTCTTGTATGAGCTCTCGCCCATAACCCAGCGCAGCGCTTCAAGCAGGTTGGATTTGCCGCAGCCATTCGGCCCGACCACGCCAGTCAGGCCAGGTTCGATGTGCAGTTCGGTTGGTTCGACAAACGACTTGAACCCCGAAAGCCTGAGCCGGGAAAATTTCATTGTCGTTCTTGTTCCTCTTTGCGCCGGTTAGCCCCCTAATCCGACGCCTTCCCCTGCTTTCGGGAGGCAGCTAACCGGCTGCTTCCTCAATTTGCTTTCTGAACCCTTCAATTCCCCGACCACCTTCGTATTTTTTGCCGTTGATGAAGAAGGTTGGCGTCGAATCAACCCCATAAGATTTACTGGCCTTCTCCCTGATGGCAAGTATTCCCTTGGCGATTTCCTCGTTTTTGAGGCACTCCTCGAATGTCTTTTCGGTGAACCCGGCCAACTTGGCGATGCCCTGCAGCTGATTGAATATATCCTGGCTGTGCCATTTGGCCTGCTGTTCGAACAGCACATCGATGATCGGAAAATATTTGTCCTCGGGCGCACATCTGGCAATCATGAAAGCAGCAAGACCGGCATCGCCAAACGGAAACTCGCGCAAGATGAAGTGGATCTTGCCGGTATCGATGAACTCGGTTTTGAGTTGCTTGAAGGTGCCGGTGTGAAAATTCGCGCAGTGACCGCAGGTCGCCGCTGCATATTCGATGATGGTGACCGGTGCCTCGGGATTGCCGAGCGACTTTTCCCCCATGGCAGGTGCCGTGTGAAGGTCCGACAAGTCCGTAGCCTGTGCATTGGCAACGCTGATGCCGGGCATCCGGGTGACGTTGTCAGGCGTATCATTGAAGTACGCATAGCCACCCAGACCGGCAACTGCGACAGCACCTGTAGCGATAAATGTTCGACGATCTAGTCTCATTGATTTGTTTACCTACTAGATATTGATACAAAGTCCAGACTTGAATTCGATTAATTCAGGCTGTGTTGCGCCCGATTTAGCTTCGAATTACGGCTATTTACGGGAGCTTGCAAGCTTTGAAAGCGCACCGGTTCCAAGTCGCCCAAGGGCCTCGCGCAGCTTGTCATCGCCGATTGTCTGCAGCCTGGACTGCAGGTCCGCGCTAGAGGCCTCATCGAGAACAGGTGCGCTCTTGCGGCCGGCGGCCCGTGACTGCTTGGGCAACTTGCCCTGCATGACCTTCAGTTTTGCGACCGCGCTATAGCCGTAATATCCATTGATCCGCTCAATAATGCGCGGTGCCATGTATTGCAACTCGAGCGCCCGTCCTTCGGCCGCCCTCACCACCAGGGTGCCGCCACCGGGTTGGCCGCGGTCCTCCAGGCCATCGCTGCGGCGCGGCCAGCGGATGCGTTCCGGCGCGCTGACCGCGGCAAGCTCACGTCCAACGATCGCTTCCCACTGCGAGAGCAACTCGGCATAAGCAAATCCGTAGCGCTCAAACGAGGCCTCGGTCAGCTTGCGAAAATGTTTGTTCAGCGTTTCCACAGGGCAGATGGTCTTCGACATTTCATCGGGTCAGCCTTCTATATAGAGTGCGAGCGGCTGAATGCGAATAACAATGCTGCGATTTTCCAACGTTCACATGTCCCAAACGCCGACCAGCCCGATGGCCAAACTGTTGCTCGACTGGTACGACCGTCACCGGCGCACCTTGCCATGGCGCGCGTTGCCGGGAGAAACGGCCGATCCCTACAAGGTCTGGCTGTCGGAGATCATGCTGCAGCAAACAACCGTTGCGACCGTCGGCAGCTATTTCCGCAAGTTTGTTGACAAATGGCCAACTGTGACCGCATTGGCCACCGCCGAACTTGACGCGGTCCTGCGCCAGTGGGCCGGGCTTGGCTATTATGCCCGCGCCCGCAACTTGCACAAATGTGCGCAGATGGTTGTCAGTGAATTTGGCGGCCGATTCCCCTGCACCGAAGACAAACTGCTTGGACTGCCCGGAATCGGCCCCTACACAGCCGCTGCCATCGCAGCGATCGCTTTCGATCGCCCGGCGGCAGCTATCGACGGCAATGTCGAACGGGTCATCGCCCGGCTTTATGCCATTGAAACGCCGCTGCCCGACGCCAAGCCCGAGATCAAGGCTCGGACGCTTGATCTCGTCCCCGCCGCAAGGCCAGGCGACTTTGCCCAGGCACTGATGGACCTTGGCGCTACGATCTGCGCGCCCAGGAAAGCCAATTGCCTGTTGTGCCCCTGGCAACAACCCTGTGCGGCACGGGCCGCCGGAATTGCCGAGACATTGCCACGCAAGAAACCGAAGGCCGAACGGCCGACCCGCCACGGCACCGCGTTCTGGGTTGAAAATGCTGATGGTTGGATCCTTTTGCGTCGCCGGCCGGAACAGGGCCTTCTGGGCGGTATGATGGAGATCCCGTCGACGCAGTGGTCAAGTGATGGCCCGCCAGCGCCGGAAAGCGAGGCACCGGTAAACGGCGATTGGCAGGAAACGAGTGCGTTGGTCGAACACACCTTCACCCATTTTCATCTCAGGCTGAAGATCTGGCGGACGAGTGTGGCCGGCGACTGTGGTCTGGCTGCGGGTGACACCAGCTTGTGGGTGCCGCCGGACGAAGTGCTCGATCACGCCTTGCCCACGGTCATGAAAAAGATCGTCGCCGTCATGGCGCCCGACCGGGTCAGGCCAACTCGATAAGCAGGAGCTCGACAATCACACAGTCACGCCGTTCAAGATCCTGCCCGGTTGCGTCACGCGCCAGCATCCGCGCGCATCTCCGCCTGGATCTTCTGGCGCAACAGGTCAATCGGGATCAGCTTGCCACCTTTGCGGAAATGCCAGAACGTCCAGCCATTGCACGCTTCGGCGCCTTGAACGTGTGCGCCGATTTTATGGATTGAGCCCGATGCATCACCGGTTGCCAGCGAACCGTCGGCACGCACCTTGGCGGCATGGCGCTCGCCAGGACCGTAGAGCGTCATCCCCGGCTTGATCATGTCGCGCTCAACCAGCGTGCCGAAAGGAACACGCGGTTCGGCCCGCTTGCCCCTGGTCACCTTGAGCGCTTCAGGAGAGTTTGCCTTTGTTCCGGCGAGCCTGTCCCTGGCTGCAGCGATATAGACTTCGTCCCGCTCGATACCGATGAAATGGCGGCCGAGCTTTTTGGCCACGACACCTGTCGTACCGGTGCCGAAAAACGGATCGAGCACCACATCGCCTTCGTTGGTTGAGGCAAGGATCACCCGGTGCAAAAGCGCTTCCGGCTTCTGGGTCGGATGCACCTTGTTGCCGTCTTCGCCCTTGAGACGCTCAGCCCCGTTGCAGATCGGCAAGAGCCAGTCGGAGCGCATCTGCAGATCGTCGTTGAGCGCCTTCATGGCGTTGTAATTGAACGTGTAGGTCTTCTGGTCCTCGCTTTTGGCGGCCCAGATCATTGTTTCATGGGCATTGGTAAACCGCTTGCCGCGAAAGTTCGGCATCGGATTTGTCTTGCGCCAAACAACGTCATTGAGGATCCAGTAGCCAAGGTCCTGCAGCTGTGTACCGACCCGGAAAATATTGTGGTAAGAGCCGATGACCCACAAGGTGCCGGTGTCTTTCAGCACCCGGCGGCAGGCTGAAAGCCACTCGCGGGTAAACTCGTCATAGGCCTTGAAGGTCGAGAACTGGTCCCAGGCCTCTTCAACGCCATCGACGCGGCTGTGGTCGGGTCGCAGCAATTCACCGCTCAACTGCAGATTGTACGGCGGATCTGCAAAGATCAGGTCGACCGAATTGGCCGGCAGCTTGCGCAGCTCTTCGATGCAGTCACCCTGCAGAATGCTGTTGAGAATCGGCCGCACATCCGGCCGGGCAGCAAAGCCCATATCTGACACCTTTACGCAACTTACTTAGCGGGCAGCATCCCTGAAACTGGCCGCACCGGAGGTCTTTTTTGACCCCGTCTTGAATCTGAGTCGGTATGGTGAATCTTTACGGGCTGTTAGTGAACTTCAATTGCCGCTTATGGTTAACGCCGGCGGCGTATCGAGCATGGCGCGAATCGGTGCAAACGAGCGCCGATGCGCCGGGCACGGGCCAAGCCGGGCGAGCGCATCCTGATGGATGGCCGTGCCATACCCCTTATGGCGCGCGAAATCATAGCCGGGAAACGTCGAATCCAGTTCGACCATCATCCGGTCGCGTGTCACCTTGGCGATGATCGAGGCCGCCGCGATCGACAGGCTGATCCCATCACCCTTGACCACCGTGCGGGCCGGGCAGTCGATCTTTGGCGCCCGGTTGCCGTCAATCAGTGCCAGAGCCGGCTTCACATTCAGTCGCCGCATGCCGTCGGCCATCGCCCACATCGTCGCCCAAAGGATGTTCCTATCATCGATCAGCGCGACATCGGCAATGCCAATGCCGACCTCAGCCGATGCCGTGATCTCGTCAAACAGCTCGTCACGTTTGACGGCATGCAACTTCTTGGAATCATTCAACCCGACCGGGATGTTGGCAGCATCAAGCACAACCGCTGCCGCAACCACCGGCCCGGCCCAGGGCCCGCGCCCGGCCTCGTCAATACCGGCAATAACATCGAAGCCCTCGGCGAACGCGGAGGCTTCCAGATCGAATGTGGGAAAGGACGTCTTTTTCGATTCGCGGGCGTTCATGCCAACAGTTTTGCGTTTGATAACGCTCCAGGTCCAGCGCAATTTCTCATGGCTCTTGTGGGCCGAGGTTGGTCGACCGTTCAACCGGACGATGGGGTCACCACACTTTCCCCAACCGGTCATCGCTGCCGCGATGCCCATCCTCCCCACAAGGGGAGGGTTGACCAACTACAGCAGCGCCAATTGCTCGCCCGGCTGAGGGGGTTTCTTGAACAGATCGGCGCTCAATTGCAGTTTGCGTTTGTTGAGTTTCAGCCGCCGGCAGGCGATCTCGAAACGCCGGCCGATTGACCAGGCGTAGGGACCTGTGCCTTTTTGCCGGCGGCCCCATGTTGCATCATAGTCCTTGCCGCCGTGCATGGAGCGCATCAGCGAGAGCACATGGGTAGCCCGGTCCGGCATCTCGCTGAGCAGCCATTCGCGGAAGATGTCGCGCACCTCAAGAGGCAGGCGCAAGAGCACATAACCGGCCTCGGTCGCGCCGGCAACACTGGCCGCGCCGAGGATCGGCTCGATTTCATGATCATTGAGCGCCGGAATGACCGGTGCCACCATGACGGCAGCCGGCACGCCGGCCTTGGCCAGAAGCTCAATCGCCTGCAGCCGCTTGGCTGGCGTTGAGGCACGCGGTTCCATGGCGCGCGCCAGCTTGGCATCGAGCGTCGTCACCGACAGCGCGACTTTTACAAGACCCTTTTCTGCCATCGGTTGCAGGATATCGAGATCGCGCAGCACCGTCGCGGACTTGGTGACGATGCCGACCGGATGGTCGAACTCCGACAACACCTCAAGCACCTGCCGGGTAATCCGGTAGCGCCGCTCGATCGGCTGATAGGGGTCTGTGTTGGTGCCCAGCGCAATCGTTGCCGGCTTGTACTTCGGGTTGAGCAATTCGGCTCTCAGCAACTCTGCAGCATTCGGCTTGGCAAACAGCTTGGTTTCGAAATCGAGCCCCGGCGACAGTCCCATATTTGCGTGTGTCGGGCGCGCATAACAATAGCTGCAACCATGCTCGCAACCGCGGTAGGGATTGATCGACCGGTCAAAGGATATGTCCGGCGACTGGTTGCGGGCAATGATTGTCTTGGCGGTCTCCTCGCTGACATGGGTTTCAAGCGCCGGCACATCCGCAAGATTTTGCCAGCCATCATCGATGAAATGATATCTGTGCTTTTCGTGCCGCCCGCTCTGGTTGGAGCGCGCTCCCCGCCGCCGGGCATTGGCAGCGGCAACGGCGGACTGCGGGCCGTCTTGAACCGAAAAGTCGAGCCGGGCCCGTTTATCGAGAACAGTGGTCATGCCTGCAATATTAGCGCATGATGGGAACAAATCAAGAACAAATAGCCGGCACGCGTCACAATCCCGCTTGTTCCTTGCCGCGCTGTCACTATGCTCGCCAACTGCCATGCTGAGTATCGTCATTCCCACGCTAAATGCCGCCGCAGGCCTTCCGGCAACCCTTGAAAGCGTTGCTGAGGGGGTGGACGATATAGGCAAGGCCCAGATCATCATAGCGGATGGCGGCTCCACCGATTCAACGTTGGATCTGGCTAGGCAGGCCGGGACAAGCATCATTTCAAGCGAAAAAGGCCGGGGCAATCAGTTGGCCGCCGGTGCCGATACAGCATGCAGTGACTGGCTGCTGTTCATTCACGCAGACACCTTGGTGCAGCCGGGTGGGGGAGCAGAAGTCGCGCGGTTTATAGAGGATTGTCCGACGCCAGGGATGTCGTCAAAGGCAGCAGTTTTCAGGTTTGAGCTCGACGATGCCTCTTTCAAGGCTCGCGTTCTGGAAACGATCGTCGCAGTGCGCACG
>JABDJG010000109.1 GCA_013002595.1 Hyphomicrobiales bacterium
CTCGT
This sequence comes from Hyphomicrobiales bacterium, assembly GCA_013002595.1. Lineage (GTDB taxonomy): Bacteria > Pseudomonadota > Alphaproteobacteria > Rhizobiales > Aestuariivirgaceae > JABDJG01. Next base: position 6 of record JABDJG010000109.1, read on the forward strand.
ATCGGGTGGTTGGGCGGGGGAGCGGGCCGGTGCCGAATAGATGCAACAGACCCTAGTTCGCTGCCTGCAGGTAGCCGGAGAACATCCAGCCCGAGGCACCGTCCTCGGTGCTGCGGACCTGAAGCCAGCTGCCTTGCTGACCGACTTTCTCAAACGTCGCGCCGCGGCTGTAGACGCTGATGAGCCGGGTCGTTGACGATGGTCCGGCGCGCAGTTTCAGATTGGCCGGGACAACCTGAAAGAGGTCTGCGTCAGAGCGCAGGGCCTGATCAGGGGTCTGCAAGGCGACCGGATCGGAAGAGATCTTGAGTTGCCGGGGCGTTAGTTGAACGACTGCAGGAATTTTGTCACCACGCTTGCCGACCTGGCTGACAGGGACTTGCCGGCTGGCGGATTTTTTTGCTTTGAGCTGATCGGGACGGGGCGGCTGGCTGAACGTCCACACGAAAACGGCCGCGCCCAGCAGCGCGATGGCACCGAATTCCGCAATTGGTTTGATATTCACCGCGCTGCCCCCAGCTTCATGAACGTCAGCTTCATTATTGGGCGAAATGTGGCCGCTTGCAAGTGAAAGCAAATTGGGCCCCCCGGGGGAGGGGGTGGGCACCGCACAAGCAGTCTTTTCTGGCGTGCCATGACAAATGCCGCCGGAAACATCCGGCGGCATCTGTGCAAACTGCAGTTTCAGCAGTGTCGTCTAAATCGGAATCAAGTCAGGCGGTTTCCAGGTTCACGGCCTGTACGCCGCGGCCACGGCGGTCTTCTTCGGTTTCGAATGATATTTTCTGACCTTCTTCCAACGGTGGGATGCCTGAGCGTTCAACGGCGGTCACGTGAACGAACACATCCTTTCCGCCTTCATCGGGCGCAATGAAACCGAAGCCTCTTGTCTGATTGAAAAATTTGACAGTGCCAGTCTGGCGCATGGGATATCCTTTCCCGTCTCTCTTGCACGCGTCTGGAGCCAGTCAATTGGGGCACGCGTAAACCCCGCTAGCTCGAAAGTGGGGAAAGCCAGTTTTTACTCATTTTGAGCGTCGTCTTTGCGCCAAGTTCGAAGCATGTCCCACCATGGAACACACCGGCGGAAAAAATTATGGTCGCAAATTGACCGTTGGGCAAGTGAAATTCGCTCATTTGACTATCGACTAAAGACGCAGTTGTTGCCAGTTCCGGCCAGTCAAAACTGTAAATCTTTACGTTATGAGACCTATGCGGCGGCGCGCCTCCTCGGTCCGCAAGGACAGATCGGTGCCGGCAAGGTCACCAGCATCGGGCCCGCACAGCCAGGCAATCGCCTTTGCCACCCATTCAGGCGAGATATGAGCCGATGGATCAAGCTGGCTGATCGGGTTGATGCCTGACGCCTTGATCGAGACCTGCATGTCGGTTGCGACCGTGCCCGGGCTAAGGCCGACGACACGGATGCCCTTGTCGCGGCACTCCAGGTCGGCGCACCTGGTTAAGGACAAAGCGGCCGCTTTTGACGAGCAATAATGGCTCCAGCCCTCCAAAACACCCGTTGCAGCGCCTGAACTGATGTTGACGATGGTGCCGCTGGCCTGGCGTTCCATGACCGGGATCGCGGCCCGCAGGCCGTGATAGACGCCCTTGTAGTTGATGTCTGCTGCAAGACCCCATTGCTCGGGATCGCTGTCTGCCAGCCGCGCAATCGGATCGATGACGCCAGCATTGTTGACCAGAATATCTAGCTGGCCGAATTCATCCAGGCAACGTGCAACGGTCGTTTCGCAGTCACTGTAGCGGGTGACATCGCAGGCAACTGCGAGCGATTTGCCGCCTTCGTTACGGATATTTTCCGCAAGCTCATCGATCTGCTGCACTGTGCGGCTGGCGAGTACAACGGCGGCTCCACGGCCGGCCAGTTCACGTGCTGCGGCAGCGCCGATACCACGGCTGGCGCCGGTGATGATGGCGGCCTTGCCGCGGAAATCGTCTGTGGGATCTGTGTCGGTCAATGTTTGTTTCTCCATCAATTGTATTTGTTGTCCTGGCGTTGCCGGCAGGTCGATTATAGGGCGTGCGTACAAACTGCAACACAGGCTATCGGGCAGCGATCTGGCGCAGCGCTTCGCCGGCGATCATGGCGCAGGCCATCGCGACGTTGAGCGATCTGAGACCGGGTTTCAGGGCGATCGAGATGCGGGCATCGGCATGCTGGTGCACCGCCTCTGGCACACCTGCACTTTCACGGCCGAGCAGCAGGATATCGCCCTTAGCAAAGCTGAAATCGGTATAGGCGGTGTCCGCGCCGGTCGTGGCGAGCACGATCCGTTTGCCGCTGATGGAGCCGCAAAAGGCCTGCCAGGAGGCATGGCGGACGATTCGCACGGTATCGAGATAATCCATGCCGGCACGGCGGAACGATTTTTCCGACCACAGAAATCCGGTCGGTTCGATGATGTGGACAGTGAGATCAAGGCAGGCCGCAAAGCGCAGGATCGTCGCGGTATTTGGCGGGATATCCGGCTGATACAGGGCAATTTCAATCATTTTTCCGGCTCTGCCCGATGGCTCGCACCGCGCTTGTTTCAGGCCCTGTTGGGGCACGGTAATTTACTGGTGGAACTGCGACACTTGATGGCTGGACTTTCTAGGCCTGCGGTGTCAAAAACGCCAGCAGAATGCGCGGGGCTCTGCACTCACGAAATGCAGAGGGTGCGGAATTGGGGATCGCGCGGGATAATTAGCATAGGGGATCGCAAATCGTGTCCACCATTGAAACCAACGATACGGAGCGGCGCGACTTTCTGTACATCGCGACCGGCGCCGTTGGCGCCGTTGGCGCCGCGCTGACGGCATGGCCGTTCATCGACCAGATGAACCCGGATGCCGCGGTGCTGGCGCTGTCGTCGATCGAAGTCGATCTGTCGCCGCTCGAGGAAGGCCAGAGCATTACCGTCAAATGGCGCGGCAATCCGGTGATCATTCGCTATCGCACGGCCAAGGAAATCGAAGAGGCCAAGGCGGTTGCGATTGAAACGTTGCCTGATCAGCAGGCGCGCAATGCCAATGTCAAGGAAGGTGATCAGGCAACTGACATCAACAGAGTCGTCGACGGCAAAGAGCAATATCTGGTGATGCTCGGTGTGTGTACCCACCTGGGCTGTGTGCCGATCGGGGATGCTGGCGAATACAATGGCTGGTTCTGCCCGTGCCATGGCTCGCACTACGACACCGCCGGACGTATTCGCAAAGGTCCGGCGCCGGAAAACCTTCCGGTGCCGCCGACCGAGTATCTGTCCGATACTAAGATCCGCATCGGTTAAGGGAGACAACAACCCATGAGCGGACACTCATCCTACGAATATTCCAATCCGGTCGTTAAATGGTTCGATTCGCGCCTGCCCATCATCTCGATGATGCAGGCCCAGGCGATGGATTTCCCGACGCCGAAGAATCTCAACTACTGGTGGACCTTCGGCGGCATTCTCACCGTCATGTTTGCCGTGCAGCTGATCACCGGCATCGTGCTGGTGATGCATTTCACACCGCATGTCGATATGGCGTTCGATTCCGTCGAGGCGATCCGGCGTGATGTGAACTACGGCAATATCATCCAGAAGATGCATGCCAACGGGGCCTCGTTCTTCTTTATCGCGGTTTATATTCACATGTTCCGCGGGCTCTATTTCGGCTCCTACAAGGCGCCGCGCGAGGTCCTGTGGATGATCGGTGTGGCGATCTTCCTGGTCATGATGGCGACCGGTTTCATGGGTTACGTGCTGCCGTGGGGCCAGATGAGCTTCTGGGGCGCCAAGGTTATTACCAACCTGTTTTCGGCCGTACCGTTCTTCGGTGAGGCCATCGTGACCTGGCTCTGGGGCGGTTTCTCGGTGGATAATGCCACCTTACAGCGTTTCTTCTCGCTACACTACCTGCTGCCGTTCGTTCTGGTTGGCGTTGTCATCCTGCACGTCTGGGCGCTGCACGTGACCGGCCAGAAC
>JABDJG010000117.1 GCA_013002595.1 Hyphomicrobiales bacterium
CCTCAACGCCGATATTCAAAAGTCGCTTGATGAGCAGACCGATGCCTGGGGCATCAAGGTCTCCAATGTAGAACTCAAGCATGTCGACCTTGACGATAGGATGATCCGGGCGATCGCCAAACAGGCAGAAGCAGAACGGCTGCGCCGCGCCAAGGTTATCGACGCGGAAGGCGAATTCCAGGCTGCCGAAAAATTCTTCCAGGCCGCCGAGATACTCGCCAAACAGAACCAGGCGATGCAATTGCGCTACCTCACCACGCTTCAAACCATCGCGGGAGACAAAACTAACACCATCGTATTCCCCCTGCCGCTAGAGATGCTCGGCGATTTGACTGGCAAGAAGTGACGGGACGATTGTCGAAGGAATAATCAAAATGTTGGGCCAACAGCCCCAACTTCCTGGGGAATTTGAACTGATCGCAGATTACTTTGCACCACTGTCGAAGGGCTTTCCGGGCGCCTTTGGGCTGCTTGACGACGCTGCGATCATCTCGCCCGCGTCTGGCCACGATCTGGTTGCCAAGACGGACGCCATAGTCGGTGGTGTTCATTTCGAACCCGATGATCCCGCAGACCTGATCGCGCGCAAGGCTCTACGGGTCAATCTATCCGATATTGCAGGCAAGGGCGCCAATGCGCGCGCTTATATGCTTGACCTGGTCCTGCCACATACGACAACCGCGGCATGGCTTTCGGCATTTTGCGATGGTCTTGCCGCCGACCAGAATGAATATGGCGTGCATCTTATCGGCGGCGACACGAATGCAACACCTGGAACATTGACCATCGCAGTCACGGCCTTCGGCGAGGTTCCAAGGGGCCGGATGTTGAGGCGCAGCAGCGCCCACGCAGATGATTTGATCTTTGTCACCGGCACGATAGGCGATGCAGCTCTCGGGCTCCGGGTACTATGTGGTGAATTGCCGTCCCTGAAGACTAAGACGGCAGCCTCCCTGGTAGGCCGCTATCGCCTGCCGCAGCCGCGCGTCGATGTCGGACCACTGCTTCTAGATGTTGCAACGGCAACAATCGATGTTTCCGATGGCTTGCTTGCAGATCTCGGACACATCTGTGAAATGTCTGGCTTGTCCGCGGTAATCTCGACTAATGACATACCGCTATCGCCCGCCGCGCAGCAGGCTCTGTCGGCCGACCGGTCAATCATTGCTGCCATAGTGGCAGGTGGCGACGACTATGAGATTTTGTTTACAGCGCCGTTGGGTGCGGTGAGCAAGATTGACGAGATATCCCGATCGACCGGCGTGCCGATAACAATGATAGGCCGCATGGAGAAGATCTCGCCGAATATCGAAACACCCGTCACACTGCTCGATCCAAGTGGAACGCCACTGAAGATCGGGAATAGGGGCTGGACGCATTTCGGGCGGCTGTGAAACCCAACCTGTGGAACACGATTACGATGGCCGCACATGACGCGGCGTTGATATGGCTCAATCACACTACAGATGAGGCAGGTTAAACTTCACTGACTGCTGCTCGAAACGAGGTGAAGCAAATACAGCTCGCACAAACAGGGAACTGGAGGCATTAGGCGTGCCGCAGACGTTAGACATCATCCATGTTGATATGGCCCCTTCGATTCCGGAGCTTTTCCACGAACGTGTCCGGCGGACGCCTGATGCAACCGCTTACTGCCAATTCGAAGCAGGGTCCAGTGACTGGCGCCGCTATAGCTGGCGAGAAATGGACGAGTTGGTCGGCCGATGGCGCGGCGGGTTCTTGGCGTCGGGGCTTAATCTGGGTGACCGGGTGGCCATCCTGTTGAACAACAGCGTGGAATGGGTGTGTTTTGATCTTGCTGCGCTGTGCGCCGGTCTTGTAACCGTACCGCTTCATATTACCGATGGACCTCACAGTTGGGCGGACCGGCTTGCCGATGCCGAACCCAGGCTGCTGCTTGTTGGGCAGTTCGAAGACTGGCGGTTGTTGCAACCCTTGCAGCAGCAATTTCCGTCCCTTGAGCAGACCATTTGCATGGAACCTGCCACTGGCACAGCCCACGGCGTGGTTCATGTAGAAACGTGGTTGCCGAGTAAACCTGACCCGACCAGGGTCGAGATCACCGGCGATACCATTGCCACCATCACGTATACATCCGGCACGACCGGGCGCCCGAAAGGCGTGGTACTATCACATCACAACATCATAACGGCCGCCAGCGCCACGCTGGAGCGCAATCCCGGGTATCTGGAGGACGTCTTCCTGTCGTTCCTGGCCATGGCCCACATCTTCGAGCGAACGCCGGAATACTATCTCGCCATGATGTGCGGGGGGCAAATCGCATTTGCACGATCAGTCGCTGACCTGCCTGAAGATTTCGCGACCATCAGGCCAACTGTCGTGATGGCCGTACCACGCATCTTTGAGCGGATATGGAAAGGTGTGGCGACGTCTGCAGCGAAAAATCCGCTCGGCCGCTGGCTGATCAAACGGGTCGCGGTACTTGGGCCGGACACAGGCGTCGCTACTTTGGCTGAGCGGGCACAACGTTTGTTGATCAGGCTGTTAATAAGCCGCAAGTTGCTCAAGCGCTTCGGCGGGCGCCTGCGGCTGACGGTCTGTGGCGGCGCGCCGCTGTCTGCCGACCTGGCGCGGTCGCTGCGAACAATTGGGCTGCCATTGCTTGAAGGCTACGGTCTTGCTGAGGCAGCAGGCCCGGTCAGTGGGGACAGGCTGGACGAATATGAGCCGGGCGCGGTTGGAGCCCCTCTTGATGGCATGGAGATCAGGATCGCCGGCACGGGCGAGATCTTGCTGCGTTCCGGCTCAGTCATGTCTGGATACTGGAAACGTCCCGACGAAACCGCAAGAGCGATCGATCAAGACGGTTGGCTGCATACTGGAGATATGGGTGAACTGCAGGATGGTCGCCTTTACATCCATGGCCGCATGCGCGATCTGATCGTCTTGTCGACTGGAGAAAAGCTGGCGCCGGCAGACATCGAGAGCCAGATCATCATGGATCCGCTGTTCGAACAGGCTATGGTCGTCGGCGACAAGCGGCCCATCGTTGCCGCCCTTGTCGTCCTTGCAGCCGATCGGTGGAACGAGTTTGCGGCGAAACAGGGCCTTGACCCCAAAGACCCGAACGCACCTGCCGGCGAACAAGCCCTGCGCGAGCGCATAAGCACACAATGCCATTCATTTCCAGACTATGCGCAAATCAGACGGACAAGCGCCAGCCTGGCACCTTGGACCACCGAGGATGGCCTACTGTCCGTGACGCTAAAGGTGAAACGCGACGCAGTCTCCAGAAAGTTTGAAAAGCAGATCGAGGACCTGTTCGCCGGGCACGAATGACTCCCCTAACCAGTCCGCGCGCCCGAATTTGAGGTCCTTTGTCACTTGACCTGCCTCAAATGCCCAATTGCCTGAAACTGCAATACTTCACTTGGGCAAATGAAAGGATCACGGCCAACAAACGGTTGCAGCTGACATGGCAAGTAAACAAAAGCCGTCGAACAACGATGACCTCAATGAAGCATTGAGGTTGGAACAGCGCGTTCTCGCAATGGTTGAAGCCTTAGCGCATGAACTCAATCCGCGCCGCAAGGTGAATGCAACAGTCCATTCGTCGTTGCAGCGTGACCTCGGTTTCGACAGTCTCGGGTTGTCTGAACTTCTGTTGCGGACTGAAAAGGAGTTCAAACTGCGACTGCCGGATGACCTGTTCAGCCGCCTGGAAACGCCACTCGATCTGGTTAACGAGATTGCCAAATCCGGACCAGCAGCAAGCGGTCTCATCACGCAAAGAACGGATCTGCTGCCAAGCAGCACAGTCGAAGACATTCCTCAGGCCGAGACCACGCTGAGCGGTGTTCTGGATTGGCATGTCCGCCACAATCCGGATCGCCCGCATATCCTGTTGTCCGATGGGTATAGCGAGACCGAGACCATCACCTATGCCGAGTTGTCACATGCCGCAGGCCGTCTTGCGGCAGCGATGCGCTCATGGGGACTGGAGCCTGGCGAATTCGTCGGCATCATGCTGCCGACCGGACGGGAGTTCTTCGAGATCTTTTTCGGCACGCTGCTCGCTGGCGCCATTCCGGTGCCAATGTATCCCCCGGTTCGTCTGTCTCAGCTGGAAGAGCATCTGCGGCGTCAAGCCGGGATACTGAGGAACTCACAAGCTGCCCTTCTGATCATCCCCGAAGAGGGCAAGGCGTTGTCGACCCTGCTCGGCGGGCAAATTGAGACGCTACGCGGCGTATCGACTGTTCGGGATCTTCGGGAAAGCGGCGATAACTTTGTATCCCTGCCCTGCCAGACAGATGAACTCGCCATGTTGCAGTACACATCCGGTAGCACCGGCGATCCCAAAGGCGTCATGCTGACCCACGCCAACTTGCTCGCCAATATCCGGGCAATGGGTGATGCGATCGACGCGACATCGAACGACATTTTCGTGAGCTGGCTGCCGCTCTATCACGACCTTGGGCTTATCGGCGCCTGGTTCGGCAGCCTTTATTATGCTGTCCCGGTCGTTGTCATGTCACCGCTACGCTTCATCGTAAGACCGGAAAGCTGGCTCTGGGCAATTCATCGCAACTCAGCAACACTTACCGCTGCACCAAACTTTGCCTTCGAATTCTGCGTCAAAAAGATCGATGACAGCGCAATCGAGGGACTCGACCTCAGCTCGCTGCGCATGGTCGCAAACGGCGCCGAACCGGTCAGTGCCGACACTATCCGCCGTTTCACAGAGCGTTTCGAACCCTATGGATTTCGGCCCGAAGCAATGACACCGGTGTATGGGTTGGCAGAAAATGCCGTAGGTCTTGCATTCTCCAAGGTTGGCGCCAAGCCGATTATCGATACAGTCAGTCGCGAAGCGTTGCCACAATTTGAGATGGCGGTGCCGGCACGTGCCGATGAAGCACATCCGATGTCATTTGTATCAAGCGGTGTTCCGTTGCCTGGCAACGAGATCAGGATCGTGGACGCGCTCGGACGCGAGGTCGCTGAGCGCCAGCAGGGGCGGCTCGAGTTCAAGGGGCCATCATCCACGCGCGGCTATTACCGCAATCCGCAAAAGTCTGGAACATTGTTCCACGATGGATGGCTCGACAGCAGCGATCTTGCCTATGTCGCAGAAGGCAACATCTTCATCACTGGCAGAGTGAAGGACATCATCATCAAGGGCGGCCGCAACATCTACCCCGAAGAGATCGAGGAAGCGGTCGGCAACATCGCCAATATCCGAAAAGGCTGTGTCGCGGCCTTCGCGACCGCCGATGCTGGAACCGGCTCAGAACGGCTGGTTGTGTTGGCCGAGACGCGGGCAACAGACCCTGAAGCCCGTTTGAAAATGGAACACGAGGTCGGCCTAACCGTGGTCGACATCCTTGGAATGCCCGCTGACGAGATCATCCTGGCGTCACCACATACCGTGCCCAAGACCTCAAGCGGCAAGATTCGGCGGTCCACGACGCGTGAATTGTATGAAAAGGGCAAACTCGGGCAACCGGGCCGCGCCCTTTGGCTGCAAGTCATACGCCTTGGCTTCATGTCCGGTATGCCTCGGCTGCGGCGCTTGGTGAGAACGATCGGCGATAGTGCGTACGCCGGATGGTGGTGGCTGGTCCTGATCGTTCTTGCCGCCATCACCTGGGTTGCCGTCTTGCTCTTGCCGCAGCGCTCCTGGCGATGGGCGTTCGTGCGGTCGACAGCGCGGCTTATGCTGCGTCTCACAAACATTCCACTTTCGGTGTCCGGTTCCCAGCGCCTTGCTCTTAACACAGGCGTTCTTGCCGCAAATCATTCAAGCTACTTCGATGCGGTTGTGTTGGCAGCGGTGCTGCCGGGCGAACCGACATTCATCGCCAAGCAGGAATTGTCCGGGCAATATGTCGCCGGCCCCTTCCTGAGACGGCTCGGCGCGCAATTCGTCGAGCGCGCCGTTGCCCAGGCAGGCCTGAATGAGGTCGAAGCATACAAGGATCTTGTTCGCAGCGGGCAAAAGCTGGTGGTGTTTCCCGAAGCGACATTCTTCAGAATGCCGGGACTTCTGCAATTTCGCCTCGGTGCCTTCGCCATAGCCTGCGGCACTGAAACGCTGGTGCTGCCGATCGCGATCTCCGGCACCCGCTCAATCCTGCGCGGTGGACAATGGTTCCCACGCCATGGTGCCGTAAAGGTAGAGGTGCTTGCGCCGGTGGTGCCGTCCGGTCACGATTTCACCTCAGCCATCAAGCTGAGGGACGAGGTTCGAGCAGGTATCCTGGCGCACTGCGACGAACCCGATATGGCGCAAACTGAGGTGGTATTTGCGAGTGGCGGTGATGAATGACACCGATACTGGTCGCGAAATGCTGCCACGGTCCGAGCGGACTGCCATGCGCCGCAAATGGGTACCGATTGCTGCCTGGTGCTCCTATGACTGGGCTAATTCTGCGTTCACGACCGTCATCAGCACGTTCATATTCGCGGCCTACTTTGCACAGGCCGTTGCATCGGACCCTGTTGAAGGGACCGTCCTGTG
>JABDJG010000145.1 GCA_013002595.1 Hyphomicrobiales bacterium
ATATTCACGGGCATTCGTCGTCGAATATGCCAGCATGTCCTTCCTCCTCATACCCCTGAACCTGAACCAATCGGATCAAACCAGCGCCACAACCTGAATGTCCACAGGCCCTAGATCAGATCCGGAATTGTCACCACACCTTAGAGCGCTTCGAGACGGCTTTCGATGGTCAGGAATGCAGCTATGTCGCCAGAGGACAACCGATCCTTGCGAATCTGGCTGACCTTCAATTTCTCTGCCGTGGCCGAACCGGGCTTGGTAAGTGCATAGAAGTACGGCTCGCCGGCCTTTGTGTCACCGGCGCAAAAGCCGGCCTCGACATAATTGCCCACGGCAGGGCGGTCACCACCGGGGTGGACACGCACGAAAACAGAAAAATGCTCCGGCGCAAATTTGACCGAAATTGGTTGCTTCGAGTTGGCTGATGCAGCATCTCCAAGCGTAGCAGCGGCGGCCTGCAGCCAACCAGCCAGTTCGGCAAAGCCGGTCTCAATGTCGTGCGTCTGATAGTGCCGGGCATCGCCGCTCATCAGGTTCGAGACATCGTAGGGCAGGGTCTTTGAGTATTTGTCGCGATCGATGCCGCGGTGCAAAAGCTCGATCAGCGTCCAGGCTTCGGCCTCAGCAGGTGATTTGTCGTCCAGCGCCATGATGTGTTTGGTCGGTGTTCCATGCTCGCGAAATTGCAGCTCAAGTTCGGGAAGGCGCATTTCGACATCGGTGCCGGACGCAATCTCGTTTGTGCGCACCGCACATCCCTCACCCGCCCAGATCATATGCAAATGGCTGCCATCGCTGGCCGGCACCTGGTAGCTGTTGGCCAGGCGGGCAAGCCACTGGACGGCACTGTGCGACTGGGCACACGCGCTTTGAAACACCTCATGATCCGCAGCATCAGGCCAGCCAGGGCCATTTTTCTGTGATTTTTTGTTGGTCACCGAATTCATGTGTTTCTCAAAGCTCTCACTGATGGATCGTAGTTATCTAGATCATTGGCGGGTTGTAAATATGAAGGCGTTTATCTCGTCATCGACGCCGCCAACGCTTGCGCCGGATAGCGCACGCCCCGGCAAACAAAAGCACGAGTACAGGACCAGCCGCAAGGTTGGCAATTGTCAACCGCCGGGACAGGCGATCGACGGTCTCGCGCATCGACAGGCGCAGTGACCGCAACTCGCGGCGCATGGGTAATAGACCTCTTTGCACCTCGGCAATCCTGGACTTGAGCTCATCGGGCAGAGTTTCGAGACTTGTCTTGCCCGCCGCCTTGGGGATTTCGGCCAGTTTAGCTTCGACCTGGGCAATGCGCCCGGCCAGTTCGGCCTCCTTGTCGCGAAATTCAGCCTGCGCCACCTTGAACAGCTCGGCAACGTGGCTGAACGGGCGATGCAGCTTGCCGCGCGAGCGAATGGCGATCAGGGAAGGGTCGCCGCCGGCATATTCCAGCATGTTCAACAAGAACGTCAGATTGTCATTGAGCGGCCTGAGAGCCGCCTGGCCGTCGGCATCGACCTGTTGCAGCGCGAACGGATCAAACACCCAGTCGATATCGCCCACCGCAAACACCGCCGGTGTGCTGGTTGATGCCGGCACATGATCGCTCGCCTGTTTGGACACCTCATCGTTGTTGAAGGCCGACTTCAGCGGACTGGCGATGGTGGCTGCGATGATGCGCGGTTGTCCGTCGACCTTGAATTCGCCGGCCAGCTGCGCCGGGGTCAGGGCATCAAAGCCCTCGCGATGCCTGGCACCGGACTGGGCGGTCGTCGTGATGAGGGCAACAGCGGAGGAACCCGGCGTGAGCTCCAGCGCGGCGGCTTCGGCGAACAGCAGTTCGTTGAGGTCGGCAGTCACCGGATGCGATTTTGCGACCTGGGCCTGCGGTACCCGCAACCAATAAGGGTAGGCGGACTGGTTCTGCTGGCCGTCCATGACGCTGGCGGCAAGGCCGGCATCGCCGACCACATCGCCGCCCCGGTAACTGATGCCATAGCTCAGCAGCAGATCGGAGATGTCGTTGATCTCAGGCGATGGGTCCGGGTTGACGGCATTGCTCGCCTTGTTGGCGCGCAATTGCGGGTCGATCAGCACAACAAGACCGCCGCCTTTCATGACGAACTGGTCGATGGCATACAGCATCTGCTTTTTCACGATCGTCGCATCCATCACCAAAAGCACATCAAGCCCATCCGGCAGGGCGGCATCGAAATGCGGAATGACCGCGACATCGTATGCGCGCTTGAATTCCTCCAGAACGCGCAGTCCGGGTCGGCCGTTATCGATGTCCTTGGGTGTGACGAGCGGGCTGACGATGCCCAGCTTGCGGGTCGCCGTGCGGCCAAGATTGCTCAACAGCAGGGCCAGGTCATAGTCGAGCAATTGTTGGCGGCGCTGATCGAGATAGGCGGTTTGGCCGGTCCTGTCGGCCAGACGGGCCGTCAGCCCGAGATAGAAATAGTCACCGGATGTCATCGGGATGCGCTGGATCCCGGCGCCCAATGCAGCCAGCTCCTGGTCGCTGTCAGGCCTTGGGTCGACAACATTGACTGAGATGCGCCCGTTTGAATGCGACGCAATGACCCTCAACCGGTCAAGAACCCTGCGGGCATGGGATTTGATCGCAACCGGTATGGAAGGTTCGCTCTCACTCCAGTAAAGATCAAAGGTGACGTCGCCCGGCAGCTGCCGGACAATCTTCAGCACGCTTTGATGGACGGTGAATTCTTTTTCCGCTGTCAGGTCGATCGAAGCGGTGACGGTGCGCGCCAGCATGACCACCACGGCAAGCGCCGCGGCAAAGGCCACAAGCGTGCCCAGGCGCACGGCCAGTGCTGCCGGCCATCGAGTCTGCTGGCGGCGCGCAGCGATCACCACCGAGGCCATGGTCAGGGCAAGCACCGGCGCGGCGATGAAATAACAGGCCGCGGCGAATTCGATGTGGCCCTTGGCGATGCGGTCCATCCAGTGTTTCGGGCTGAGCGTTGCCAGCGTCTCGATCAGGCCGGCCGGCAGCACATCGCGGCCCGCCCTGCCGGTGACATCCCAGCCAAGCAGCAGGAACACCAGCAGCACCGCAACACCTAGCACAAACGCGCTGACCTGCTCGCGCAGCAGGGCGGCGGCAAACAGGCTGAGAGCATAAAACGTTGCCATCAGTCCGGCGGCCGCCAGATAACCGGCGACGATGACGCCCGGGTCGGGGTCACCGAGGTATGCCACGGTCAACGCGAACGGCGCGGTAAAGGCGAGCATCACCAGGAGCACGGCATAACCGGCAAGAAATTTGCCGGTCACCACGGCGCTGACCGGAACCGGCAAGGTCAAGGTCAGTTCAAGCGAGCGGTCGCCCGGGTCATCGATCCAGGCCCGCATGGCAAGCGCCGGCACCAGGATCAGTGCGACCCAGGGCAAGAACGTCAGCATCAACCGCAGCGATGCTTCATCGCTGGAAAAGAAATCGGCAACCAGAAAGATGCCGGCTGCCAGCGCCACCAGAAACGCCGCCATGAACACATAGGTGAGCGGTGCATAGATGAGCTGCCGCCATTCGTGGCGAACCACGGCCAGTACAGCGCGTGGCCAGCCGGTTCGGGTGATTGCCGGTGCCATCATGCGGCAGGCCGGGTTTCAGTGAGTTTGATAAACGCGTCCGCCAGCCTGCCCCTGCCATCGAGCAGCGAGGCGGTCGATGCATCGGCCACGATCTTGCCGGCATTGATGACGATCAGCCGGTCGCACAGCTCTTCAGCCTCTTCGAGAATATGCGTCGACAGGATAATGGCCTTGGTTTCAGCGATATTGCGTATGAAGCGGCGCACATGGGTCTTCTGGCCCGGGTCGAGGCCGTCGGTCGGCTCATCGAGAATGAGCACTGGCGGGTCATGCACCACAGCTTGTGCAAACCAGGCCCGCTGGCGCCAGCCCTTGGACAATGACCGCATAACCTTGTCCAGCGCCGGTTGCAATTCGGTCTGCCCGGCAGCCCGCTTGATCGCATCGATTGCCGTGGACTTGGACATGCCCCTGCATTGCGCGCAATAGAGCAAGAACTCGCCAACCGTGAGATTGCCGAAGCCGGCAGCGGCCTCCGGCATATAGCCCAGATGTGCTTGTGCCTGTGTGGTCTGGCGCGAGATGTCGAACCCGGCAATTTGCGCATCGCCCCTGTCCGGCGTCAGGAACCCGGCCAGCATCCGCATGGTGGTCGATTTGCCCGCGCCATTGGGCCCGAGAAATCCGACAACCTCGCCAGGCCCAATGGAAAACGAGACGCCGTCGACGGCGATTGTCTCGCCGAAGCGCTTCTGCAGATTTCGAGCGTCTATCATCACCACTAGTCTGCCATAAATCCGGCGACAATGAACGCTGCAACGCTGGTCCAGGAAATCGCGTAGCCGCCGCGCAACACCAGCTTTGCGGTCTTTGGTGAGACTTTTGTTGGGCGCCGCGTGAGGTAGCCACCGATCAGGGAGACGATGGCGCCGAGGATCGCGATCGAGATGATCGTCGATCTCGCGGTTACAAAACTCAAGAATTCAGACAACGGATCCCTGCCGCCGCAGTCAAGCGTTGGCCTTGGAATAGGCCTCCATGAAGCCACTGGCGCCGGCCTGATCGACAAAGCTCTTCATGGCCTCCTCGTGCAGGATTTCCATCGCCTCGCGCTTGTATCTGTAGGCTTCGGGCGAGCTCATCATGGTGAAGTCGCGCGGCCGCGGCAGATCGATGTCGATGATCTTGCGCACCTCGGCCGGCTTGTTCGACAGGATGACCAGGCGGTCGGCAAGGAAGATAGCCTCCTCGATTTCCGATGTCACAAACACCTGGGTGCGGCGGTTTTCCTCAAAGATCTTCAGGAAGAACTCCTGCATCAACTCGCGTGACATGGCATCGAGCCCGCGGAACGGTTCGTCCATGATCATGATCCGCGGGTCGTTGATGAGTGCACGGGCAAGTTCGGCCCGGCGCTGCATGCCGCCGGATAGCTGCAGCGGATATTTGTCTCGGAATTCGGCCAGACCGACCTTTTCAATCAGCCGGACCGCTTCGTCGTGAAGCGCCTGGCCGGTCAGGTCGCCGCGCAGCTTGGGGCCGAAAACGATGTTCTGATAGGTCGTCTGCCAGGGCATCAGGGCGGTTTCCTGAAACACCACCATGCGGTCCTTGCCCGGGCCTGTCACCTTGCTGCCATCCAGCACAATCTCACCTGTGTCCGGCTTCTCGAAGCCGGCGATGAGATTGACCAATGTGGACTTGCCGCAACCGGACGGACCAACAACCACAGTCAGCTTGCCTGGCTCAAGTTCGAGCGACAGATTACCCAGCACCTGTTCGAAATCCCACTCGTCGCCATAGCCTTTGGAGACGTTCTTCAGCTCCAGGCGGCTTTGGTCCGACCGAATGCCGGCCTTGGCCGTCTTTGCCGTCTCGGGTGCCGGCCGTTTCTTGGCGGCAGGTTTTTTCTTGGCGGTTGCCATCACAAAGTGTCCTTAAAAGAGCCGGCGCCATGGCATGAAGTGATCGCCCAGCATGCGCACCGCGCTACTGCACAGATAACCGGCGATGCCGATCGAGATCATGCCGACCACGACCTGCTCCAGCGAGCCACCCATGAATGAATTCCAGATGAAGAAGCCGAGGCCGCCGCCGGCCTGCGTACCGCCGCCTGATATCATTTCAGCGGCCAGAACGACTTCCCAGGTGATGCCCATGCCAACGGCAGCACCGGTGAAAATGGACGGCAAGGTGCCGGGCAGGATGATCTTGGAAAACAGGTGCCATTGGCTTGCACCCATCGACTGAGCCGCCCTGAGATAGCGCACATCGATCGCCCTGGCGCCGCCGAGCACGTTGATGACGACGGTGAAGAATGCGCCAAGGAAGGTCACAAAAGCTATCGACATTTCATTGGTCGGCCAGAAGATCAGCGATGCCGGAACCCAGGCCAGAGGCGGAATCGGCCGCAGGATTTCGAACGGCGGGAAGAAGATACCGCGGAAGTATTTGTTGACCGCCAGCGCCAGGCCAAAGGGGATGCCGAGCAACTGGGCAACGAGAAAGCCGACCATGACCCGCTTGAAACTATCGACCCAGCTCAGCCAGTAGCCAACCTTGGTCACCACTTCAGTTGCCGCAGCCGCAACCGCTGACGGTGGCGGGATCAAACCAATCCACGGCAGCGCATAGCCGAACCAGCCCTCCCAGCGCGCGCCGATTTCCCAAAACAACAAGAACACGCAGATCGCGGTGAAGCCGCGCACCAGTTTCTTGTTGCCAAGCGCTTTGCTCAATCGCGAACGCCGCTTTACGGGCATTGTGTCGTGACTAGTCTGGGCCATCTCAGTCATTATTCGCTTTCTCGATCATATTCATCAGGCCAATTCGCGCTCGCCCGCCTGGAACGCCTTGATGGCTTCCTCATGGACGGCTTCCTTGGCTTCTGCCACCAACAGGCGAAACTGCTCGGATGACAGGATCTTGTAGTCACGCGGCCGAGGGATATCGACGTCGACGACCTTCTTGAGTTTGCACGGCCTAGTGGTCATGACGTAGACCCGGTCACCGAGAAAGATGGCTTCTTCCAGATCATGGGTGATGAAGAAGATGGTTACCTTGGTGCGGTCGTAAACCTGCAAAAGCGATTCATGCATGATCGATTTGGTCAATGCGTCCATGGCCCGGTAGGGCTCATCCAGCAGCAGCGCTTTTGGTGAATTGATCAAGGCCCGCACGATCTCGACGCGCCTTGCCATGCCGGACGACACCTCGCCGGGATACTTGTCGGCGACATCGCTGAGGCCTGCTTCATCGAGCATAATGCGGCCCTGGGTCTCGGCCTGTTGCCTGGTCATGGTGCCCTGGACGGTCGGTCCGTAGGCAATGTTCTCCAGAAG
>JABDJG010000180.1 GCA_013002595.1 Hyphomicrobiales bacterium
GTCCAATAGTCGTTTGCATGGACTGCGGCGCAATCACGCCCAGCGTTTCGACCTTGAGCCCTTTGTGTTCGCTGGGCGCTGTCGCTGCTGCAATGGCGCCAACACCCAAGGTGGTGGCCACTCCCCCCGCCACAGCGCCTGCCAGAAATACTGCGGTAGTCACGTGGCTGGCTTTGGTTTTGGCGGTTTGCATGATACCCTCCCTTGGAAGTGCTGTTCATCACGGTGGTATGGTAAGGTGGCCAGACGAACTCATTCAAACGAAAGTAATTCAGCGCCGCCTGAAAAAAATTCACTCGGCAACAGACGGCGCATCCCTCCTTTGCCGGCATTGCGTGCGTTCGAGGCTGCGGCAAGACGCTTGAGTTTCCGGGAGGCTGCACTCGATATTGCCGTGACGCCGTCAGCGATCAGTCATCAGGTGAAATCATTGGAGACCTGTCTTGGCGTCGCGTTGTTTGTTCGCGAACCGCATGGATTGCAGCTGACCCGGACCGGACGTGACTACCTCAAGGATCTGATACCGCTCCTCGATGCACTGGATGCAAGCACCCGGCGGATTGCAGAATCTGATAGATCCGGAACCCTCAGAGTTCTTGCAACACCGGGGTTTGCCGCGCGTTGGCTGGTGCCAAGGTTGGACCGGTTTTCGGGCAACGATTCCATCAGTATCTCGGTATCGCAGGGGGCTCCCTGCTCGGACTTTGCCAAGAACAATGCCGATGTCGTCATTCACTGGGGAGCAGAACCGGTGGCCGGAGCTGTTGTCCAGCCGATGATGAAGTCCGGCCGTTATCCGGTTGCCAGTCCGCAACTCATTGAACGTGAAGGGATTCGCGAACCGGCCGATCTGCTGAATTTGACTTTGCTGCATGATGAAGTGGATGACGGATGGGCGGCCTGGTTTGCAGCGGCAGGTTTGGCAGCACCTGATCTCGTCCGCGGACCCCGCCTGGCGCACTGTGAACTGACAATGACGGCGGCAGAAAAGAACCAAGGCGTGGCGCTTGCATATGACGCAATGGCACGCGCGACTGTTGCCAGCGGTCGCTTGACACGTTTGTTCGATGTGGAAACGCCGCCTAAAGTCATCTATTCATTCGCCTACCCGACCGGCCGCCGCCGCTGTCCAAATATCTGTGCGCTACGCGATTGGATGTTTGGTGAAATCGAAGCTGACGGGTTGCTGGATCAAAACGCTCACCCGGTTGTGGCAGCATAAATTGCGCCACCGGTCCGATACGTGCGCCTAATTCATGCTCCAATTCGTTGCTGCTGGTTATTCCGGTTTAGGGTCAGGACTCATGCGGTTTACATCTGAAGAGATGGCGCAGACCAAACGCTTTGACGAACTGTATGCAAAGTCGCAATCTGACGTAATGCTGTCCATCGAGCGTCGCGTATGCGGTTGTGACTATGGCGGAACCAGTTGGACGACACGCTCTGAAGCAGACGGCCTGATTACCTTACTGGGGTTGAATTCGAGAACACATCTCTTGGACCTGGGAGCCGGTTCAGGATGGCCGGCACTTTACATGGCCAAGACGTCTGGCTGCCGTGTAACGCTCGTCGATTTACCTCCGAACGGTCTTCGAATAGCTGAGCAAAGAGCTGCCAAGGACGGCATCTCCGCAATGGTCACGACTAGAATTGCCGATGCAGCGAGCCTTTCCTTTCCTGACAATAGCTTTGACGCGATCAGTCATAGCGATTTGCTGTGCTGTCTCATGCACAAGCATTCGGTTCTGGCTGCGTGCCGCCGCATAGTTCGTCCAAACGGGCGCATGGCCTTCACGGTGATATCGGTTGCGCCAGGCCTTTCGGCGAAGCAGCACCGCCGCGCCGTCGAGAACGGGCCGGAATTTATCGAAAGCGATGACGACTACACCAGTATGCTGGAACAAACCGGTTGGAAGATCGTCGCCTACCAGGACTTATCGGCCTCGTATGCAGCCTCGTGCAGTCGTCAGCTTGAAGCTGATGAGGCGCACAGCGACGATTTGGCAAACTTGATCGGAAGCAACGAGTATTTAGAGCGTGTGGCTGGCTGGCGCGCCAAGCTGGCGGCAATCGACGATGGCCTTATACGAAGGGAACTGTTCCTGGTCGCGCCGTAGATCAGGATCGATCCTGATCCGGCGGGCAACCGGCCGCGGCTTTGAAGTTAATCCCTCAGCCGGCAAACCGGTCCTTGGAGGCAGCAAGCTCCTGGCAAGTGCTCTCCAGCTCAACGAGCACCTGGCCCAACTCTTCGTGCTCCTTTTGGAGTTCTTTGAGTTGGAACTGAAGCTTCGGCAGGACCACATCCAGCTGTTGCTCCTTGCCGCCGGGCCCATCGTACAAATCGAGCATTTCTTTGATTTCTGTCAGCGTGAAACCAAATCGCTTGCCGCGCAGGACCAGTTTCAGACGCGCCCGGTCGCGATGCGTGTACACCCGCGTTGCGCCGCGCCGCAGCGGGTTCAATAGTTTGCGCTGTTCGTAGAACCGCAACGCCCGCGGCGTCAGCTCGAACTCGTCACACAGCTGCGTCATCGAATACGTCCTGCCACCAAGATCCTGTTCAGGGGCATCATCCGTCATGGTTTTCACCACAGAATTCATCCTGACTCTCCATTTGCAATTATCGGGTTAGAGAAAGCCGCACCTTTCTCACCCGCCCAATCATCCTGGCCCAAGGACATTTGCACTTCAATCGTCTCTAGAATGGCCATCTCGAGCAGGTAGTTCAACATTTTTTATTCCTGATCGGCGATCTGCCCGCGCAGTCCCACAGCCGTCGAACGTCAGCTGAATTTGTTTGATCCAGCTTCAGAACTTCCATGTAACTGGATTGCTGCTGTCACCTTCGCGGCAACCTTGATCAGCTGGGCGCCAATCTGCTTTCGGTAGCGGGCATTGAAACGGCGCACCGGCCCGGTCGCGCCGACACTGAAGGTCGCACCGATGTTGCGGATCCTTATCGGTGCGGCAACGCTGGACACGCCGACCTCGATCTCTTCGACACATTCAGCATAACCGCTCGCCCTGATCTGATCAAACTCGCGTTCAAGTGCGTCCCGGGTAATTTTTGTGTGTTCCGTATAGGCCCGCATCGGACCGGTCAGGATATCTTCCTGGAGACCGTCCTCGGCAAACGCAGCAATTGCCTTGGAACACGAACACGCATGCATCGGCCGATGGCCAAGCCCTGGATGCACAAACGAGCGCGCCGCATCTGCCGGCGTCTCGACATGAATGATCTCGACACTCTTGTCTCTGAACCGCGACAGGAAAACCGCCTCGCCAAACTCGATTGCGGCATCTTTCATCGTCGGGGCTGCCGCAAGGCGCACGTCAACATCGGATTGCCCCAACAGCGCAATGCGGATCAGCCGGTCACCAATGAGATATCGCGACGCGTTTTCCCGGTCATCCAGCAGGCGGTGCTCTGCCAGCGTCTGCAGCAGTCGATAACAGGTCGGCCGCGGCAAACCGGTTGCCCGCTGCACCTCGGACGCCGACACGGGCCGCCCGGCGATTGCAATGGTCTCAAGGACCGATATCACGCGGCTTAGATGCATTATCTCACTTTACAGACGTTTGTCTCAT
>JABDJG010000198.1 GCA_013002595.1 Hyphomicrobiales bacterium
CATCAAGCAAGGTCAGAACTTCCCCACCCGGCATCCCGAACGCATGCCGGCATCCGGCCGCATAAAGCCGCCGCGCCAGCACATCTGCAGCGCGCTTCCCAGGTTCTGCAACCATCTAAATGAGTTCCTCTTTGCGATCGTCGGTCTCGCCATAACGGCTCATGATCGCCGGCTTCAGGCCCTCGTACACCTTGTCGAGGCCGGCCGCCACCTTGGCGTTCTCACGTTCAAATAGGCTGTTGCCGGCAAGATCGCTTTCCACCAGGAACGGCCCGAAATTCTCCACCTCGAACAGCCACATCGCCTGGGCAATGCCAAGCTCATCCATCCAGTAGACATCCTTGACCGCCTTGATGCCGCGACCGAGCAGCGCCCCGGTGCCATAGCCGACAGTGGTCAGGTAGACTGCCTCGTTCGGCACAAAGCTCTTCTTGTAAACGTCCGGCGTCATGCCGCCCTTGCCGATGATGACCTTGCACTTGGACATCTCGAACCACTGGTCGAGCCAGGCCGCGAAGCGGAACGAGGCGGTCGCCGTCACCGCGCCGATATCATAGCTGCCATCATCGCGCCTGGCGGCTGCCGGCGAACAGTGAAAGTTGACATTGCCGATCACCTCGGGCGGCGCCGGCAGCCCGTGGCCTTCGTGCACCGCGCGTTTGAACACGCCCTCACGACCGGTAAAGATCGTACCGTCGAGATAGACCACATTGCCGATTTCCAGTTGCGCCAGATCGGCAGGCTCAACCGGCGTTGTCAGCCTGACTGTCTTGAGGGTTGGCTTGTTGGCTGCCATTCAACCGTCTCCCGGCGCATATAATCTGTGAACCACTGCGGATCGCTGCGATATTCGGCCCTGCCGTCGATCAGCACCCGCGCCGTTGCCCGCCTGGACGACAGGCAGAACATATGAACGCTGACCGGCATGCCGCCCGTATGGCAGTAGCCGGTCTCGATGTTGCAGCCCACCACCATCGATGAGCCCATGAAGCCCATCGCGCCCATGCCGATGGTGTTGCCAAGTTCCTTGAACTCATCCTCCAGCGCGGCGATCTTGGGATCGGGATTGTGGCTGCCAACCGTGCGCAGGCAAGCGGCCTGCTTGCCCAGCATCATGCAGGTGTCTTTCGACCCGCCAATGCCGATACCGACGATCGCCGGCTGGCAGGCAAGGCCGCGTTTGCCGAAGGCCACCAGCGTATCGAGGAAAAACTTCTTGATGCCGTCAATACCGTCACCGGGAAACAGCATCCGGTAATCGGACCCGAACAATCCGCCCTTGTGCACCGTCGTCAGCTCGACCCAGTCGGCATCGGGATGAAACGAATATTCGATCTCCGGCGCATTGATCCCGCAGTTGTTGTTGTGATCGGTCCGCCAAAGTGGATGTACCCGATTCGGCCGCAATGGCACGCTGTTGGTGGCGCCCGCCGTTGCCCGCCGCAGCGCCGCTTCGAGCTCGACCGGCCCGCCTTCGATGCGCGCTTCGTTGCCGATCTTCACATACCAGCGCGGCACACCGGTATCGGCGCACATGGCGCGGCGGTCTTCCTTGGCCGCCTCGTAGTTCTCCAGCATCGCCTGCAGCACAAACGCCGACAACTCGCCGGTCTCGACATCGGCCGCGGCCCGCAAACCATCGAGATAGTCGTCGGGAATTTCGATGGCAGCCTTTGCCATCAACTCGTTCGCCGTGGTTTCAAGCGCTGTAATCGGGATCATAACCAAACCCTTCTGTTCATGCCGCTGAACTATCTGCTTCGATGAGACTTTCACCGGGGCTGACGATGCTGAATTCCACCGCCTCATCGCCCACGGCAATCATGCCATCGGCATCATACACCACCGTATACCGCGATGTTGCATAATCGCCTTCAGCGGCGAAATCCTCACGGTAATGCGCGCCGCGTGAATTCTCGCGCTGCAGCGCCGATTGGGTAATCGCCTTGCTCACGCTGATCTGGCTTTCAAGGTTCAGCCAGTCATGCCAGGTCAGATTGAACCGCAAATCGCTTTGCCCGAGCCCGGTTTGCATCAGTTCGGCGCCAAGTTCGTCAAGCGCCTCGGCGGCCCGGCGCAGACCATCACCATCCCGGATGACCCCAACATCGTCCCACATCAAATCAAGCAGCCGTTCCCGTAAACCGTTCAGGTCGCCGGAAGCTTCTCCAACCGGTTTAAGCGCCGCTACCATTGCCCGTTCAACACAACCCTCATCGACAGCGCGGTGCGCCTTGTCCTTACCGACAGCCTGTGCCATCACCTCACCGGCAATACCGCCGAACACCGTGGAATTCGCCACCCCATTGCCGCCGAGCCGGTTGGCGCCGTGCACCCCGCCGGCATCCTCGCCGGCGACATAAAGTCCGGCCAGCGCCGTTGCGGTATCGAGCCCGCACACCACACCGCCCATCAGGTAGTGCGCCGTCGGCACCACCTCGACCAGACCGCCGGCCAGGTCAAACCCGCAATCGGCACAGCGTTCGACCATACCCTTGAACCGTTTGGCGACATCTTCAGCGCCCAGGTGGTGCATCTGCAAATGGACACCACCGTTCCCGGTTGTGCGCCCGGCCCGCATTTCATCATAGATCGCCCGTGAGACGATATCGCGCGTTGCCCGTTCGGCCAGCGGATCGGCATCTGTCATGAAACGCGTGCCGTCGCCGTTCAGCAGATATCCGCCGGCGCCGCGCAAACCCTCCTCGAGCACCGTGCCGGTCATGCGGGTGTCGTGCCCGGCAAGCAGACCGGTGGGGTGAAACTGCACCATCTCCATGTCGCGCAGCCTGAGCCCCGCCGTCAGGGCCATCGCCAGGCCATCCATCGACTTGTCACCGGATGGTGTGTGATAGCGGTACATGGTCGGCCCGCCGCCGGTCGCCAGCAGCACCGCCTTTGCCGTCACCAGGCGGAAACGGCCGGTACGGATATCGATGAACAACACCCCGGCAATCGCCTCGCCGCCGGTCGCCGGGATCAGGGCAATCGCCCGGTGTTCTTCGAGCCGGTTGACCGGCAAGGCCCAGACCTGCTCCATCAGCCGGTTGATGATCTCGATGCCGGTCAGATCGCCCTTGTGCACGGTACGGTCGAAGGTCTGGCCGGCAAACGCCTTGCCGTGCAGCGAGCCGTCCGGATTACGGTCAAAGAAACAGCCGATTTCGTTTTCCAGCTCGCGTACCCGCTCCACCGCGGTCTCGCACAGCCGCCAGGCAAGCTTTTGATCCGGCAGCCATTTGCCGCCCTCGATGGTGTCCATGAAATGCCGTTCGACGCTGTCGCCCGCGTGCAGCGCGACATTGTAACCGCCCTGCACCATGCGCGTGCAACCGCATTTGCCCAAAAGCCCTTTGGTGGCAATGGTGATGTCCAGCGAGCTGTCGGCCTGATAGGCATGCAGCGCTGCAAACAGCCCTGCCCCGCCGCTGCCAAGAACCAGAATGTCGGTTTGCTGCCGGTCGATGTCCATTGTCTATAGAACCCTCAATCCGAACAACATCGCAACAATGAAGGACACACCGACCGCGGCGGCGGCAAATGTCTTTTGCCCGTCGCGCCATTGAAAGTTTTCCAGCACCAGAATCCGCAAGCCGCCGGCCAGATGGACCGCCAGCAGGAACACGAGGCCGAACTCGGCAACCTTGACCGGCACCGTGTCGGTCCACACCAGCGCCCCGTCGAGCGCGTCCGCGCCCCTTATCGCCAGCCCGAGCATCAAGAAGTGCACCGGCAGGAAAATCGCCAGCAACACACCGGATATACGGTGCAGCAGGGCGGCCCGCCACAAAAGATGTGTGCGTGGCCCGGCCATCACATCACCACCGCGACGCCCGCCCGGCCACCAAGTCCAAGCAGCACGATGCAAAAGATCACCGCAAAACCGTCTTGCGCCTTACCGCGCACATCGACCCATTCACCGATCACCGTTCTGACGCCAATTGCTGCATGCACCGAGGCGGCAGCCACGAACCCGCCATAGAACAGCGCCCAGACCACGCTGCCCTGGGTGCGCCCGAGGATCTCGGCCGCGCTCAGGCCATTGCCGATCGCATAGATCATCGTCACCAGATGAACGGCGATCAGCGGTACCATGACCGCTGCCGTCATCCGCTGCCAGTAGTACAGCCGGGCATTCATGGTTTTGCCGCCAGTCCGGCCCGCTTCAGGCCGGCAATCGATCGGGTCGGGTTGAGCGCCTTGGGACAATAGGCCTGGCAGCTCTGGTGGGAATGGCAATTATAGCACCCGCCGGTTCCCGAAACCGCCGCCAGCCTTTGCCTTGTCCCGGCATCGCGCTCGTCGTTGACCAGCGTCCAGGCCCGGTTGAGGGCTGCAGGTCCGAGATAATTGCTGTTCCAGCGCACCGTATCGCAGGCCGCATAGCAGACCCCGCAGTTGATGCATTCAACCGCCGCATCGGCCGCCTTGCGCGCCGCGGTATCCGGTTTGATCGCCGGCACCTCGTCGCGGCGGGTCATGGAGGGATGGAACCGCGCTTCGGCCCGCTGCCATTTGTCAAAGAAGGGTGTCATATCGACTGTCAAATCGCGGATCACCGGCAGATTGGCGAGCGGTGCAAGTTTGAGCTGACCATCACGGATGACACTCGAAACATGGCTGCGGCAGGTCCAGCGCGGTTCGCCGTTGACCATCATGGCACAAGACCCGCACATCCCGACCCGGCAGGCAAATCGGTAGGCAAGCGTTGCATCGGCGTGCCGCTGCACCCAGGTCACGACATCCAGAACGGTCTGATTGGCTTTGGCCGGCACCTCAAACGACTGATAATCGCCATCGGCACCACCGCGCCAGATTGAAACTTTCAAAGGCTTTGTCACGTTCGAAATTTCCCTACCGGCTCAAGGTCCGCGACACGGCGTCTTTCCAGCCGGCATATTTGGCATCGCGCTCATCAGCATCCATTTTCGGCTGGAACTGATGCTCGCTGCGCCAGCTTGCCGCAAACTCACCGGGGCCGGCACACAGCCCGGCCTGCAGTCCGGCCAGGTAAGCTGCCCCCACCGCCGTTGTCTCGAGAACCGCCGGCC
>JABDJG010000208.1 GCA_013002595.1 Hyphomicrobiales bacterium
AACAGCACCCGCACGGCACCGGTTTCGGCATCGCCACCAATAACCGCATCAACCCAGTCAGCAGCATCGGCGGCATCGATCCGTGGCGGCGATGGCCGCGCAATCTCGATGGCACCTTCGACGCGCGCGATCCTGTCAGGCTGATCGGGCCAGACATAGGCCACCAGGCGCTCGCGGTGCGCTGCATCAGCAACGCTGAGTGGCGCCCTGTCACAACCACGGCGGCTGACGATTTCTGGTTGAGGCCCAACCGGCAAGGCACCAGACCATTGCGGTAACAGGATGACAGGTGAGCCCGGTTGGCCAAAGACCATGTCGCTCATACGATACAAGAACTTGTCGGGAAACAAATTGAGCCCGGCGCTCGCGCCAACTTCAAACAGGCTGAGCGGCAGCCCGGTCTCGTGCGCAACACGCATCAATCCAGGATAAAGAATCGCTGAGCGCGCAACCTCATTCGTTTGCGGCGGGAACTCAAGCCATTCAACTATCTCGGCATCGGCCTCGCCAATGGCGTCAAGCGCTGCACGTGTCAAAATCTGCGTCTGAGGTAATGGGTTGGGCGGATACAATTGCGCAAGTCCCGGCAACCGCCCCCGACGAGCCAGACCGTGCAGGCCACCGGCAAGCCGCAAAGCCACGGCATCACCGAGTGCATCGGGCGGCCCCGGCCAGTTCAGCACTTTTTGCCCGGTCGCAGTGTTTCGATCAAGCTGCTGGCCCAATCCCTCTACCAATCGAGAGGTAAACATCGAGCCAAGCTTCGCACACCATTCAGCCTGTTGCGCAAAGGAGTGTCGGACAAGCGTTTCCCGGGCCTGCTGTGCTGTTGTGTTCAAGTGGCCCCTTTCTGCATCGACGCCGACCCGTTATACACGCGATTGATACAGATTACCGCCATCGCGCACTTCACGGAACCTGATCCATGACCGACACCATCCTCAATCAAGACCTCGGCAACGGCATTGCCGTCATGACCCTCAATCGGGGGCCGGTGAATGCGATAAGTGCTGGCTTTCTGGCCGACGTCGAAGCCCATCTCAAACGCCTGGAGAATGATCCCGCGGTGCGCGGGGTGATCGTCGCCAGTGCCTTCAAGGTGTTCTCGGCCGGTCTCGACCTGAAAGAGGCGCAAGTCTTTTCGCTCGAAGACCAGGTCACTATCGTTGACAATTTCACCACCGCCTTTGCCGCGATGTACAGGTTTCCCAAGCCGGTCGTTGCAGCGGTCTCAGGCGCTGCCATCGCCGGCGGGCTGTTCTTTGTCCTCAGCGCCGATTACGCTGTCACCCACCCAGACGCCAGGTTCGGCCTCGCCGAAGTGCGCGTCGGCGCCAGCTTCCCGGTCGGCCCGCTCGAGATCGCCCGCGCCACCTTGCCGGCCCCTGCCCTTAACCGTCTCATGCTGACCGGCCGCCCGGTGACCGCGCACAAGGCAATGGACATCGGTTTCATCGACGAGGTGGTGGCTGCAGGCGACATCTTGCAGCGCGCCGAAGCCGCCGCGCTGGACCTCATCCAGACACCGCCCAAGACCTACGCCACGATAAAGTTACAGGCCCGGGCCCCGGCCCTTGCCATCATCGATGAAGCCATCGCCAACAAGTCGGACCCGCTCCGCCAGGGCTGGTTCACCGACGAAACCAAGGCCGCAATGAAGGCGATGATCGGGTGATCTCAAATGCCCTCCAATCCTCATAGTCTGCCTTCCTTGGGCTCGACCCAAGGACCCATTCTGCTGCAGGTGCCGTGGATATTTTAAGGCTGATGAACCACCACTTGCGGCAGCTCAATTTGCCAAACAGCGACTCGGTTTGCACAGCATCGTGGGCCCTTGCGTCAAGCCCAAGAGAAGCAATTGTTTAATAGGCGGCGTCTTGATCGGTCAGACCGCCAGCGCCTCAACCAAATTGCGTATCACATCAAAGCTCGTGCGTTTGTTGGACTCATGCGTCACGCCGGCAATGTGCGGGGTCAGAATGATATTCTCTATGCCATCGAACTTGCCGGCCTCGCCCGCCTCGAAAGGCTCGGTCTCAAACACATCGAGCGCCGCACCGGCAATGTGACCGCTGCGCATCGCCTTGGCCAGAGCCGCCTCGTCGACGACACCGCCGCGCGCCGCATTGATCACAATGGCGCCCTGTTTCATGCCGGCTAGGGCGGCCGCATTGATGATGTAGCGTGTCTCATCGGTGAGCGGCACATGCAGGCTGACGATATCGCAGGACCGCAGCACGCCGTCCAGATCGGCGCGCTCGACAGCCTGCCAGGCAGGGTCATCACCCGGCACATAAGGATCACAGGCCATCACCGACATTCCCAGTGCCGCGGCACGCTGGACCGAGGCCCGGCCGGTATTGCCGTAGCCGATGACGCCAAACCGCTTGCCAAAGACCTCTGACCCGATCATGCGGCCGCGCGGCCAACTGCCGTCCAGCACCGCCGCATTGCCCTGATATGCCCCTGCCCGCAACAGCATCATCGCCGCCGTCACGGCATATTCACCGACCGAGATCGCATTCGAACCCGGCGCGTTGACCACCGTGATGTTCCTGGCCGCACAGGCATCCAGATCGACATTGTTGAGCCCAACGCCGATCCGCCCGACCACCTCAAGATGCGGGCCTGCATCAAGCAGCTCCCCGGTTACCTCGACATAGCTGCGCACCACCAGCGCCCGCGCCTTTGCCAGTTCACCACGCAGCTCGTCGGGCCGCTCAAGCAGAGTGGGGTCGTAGAGCAATGTCACATGGCCGGGTATCTGCTGAAGCGCTGCCGCATTAAGGAATTCGCAGATAACGATGTCAGCCATTGCGCGCCTGGATCTCCTTCATGAACCGGTCGCGGATCACCACCGGATCCATCTGGATCACCGGCACCTTGATGTTGCCCGACTGGCATTTGCACACGATGATCGTCATCTTGTCGCTGTCCAACGCCGCCTGCACCGTTTCTGCGGCGTCTTCGGCCTGGCACTCAATGACGGTCTCGCACCCGCATGCCGTCGCAACAGCGGCAAGCGAGGTCTTCATGCCGGCATAGGTCGGCTGATCGCCGGTCGAGCCGTAGCTGCCGTTATCGATGATCAGCAGGATGAAATTGTCGGCAACATTGTTGGCAATCGTCGGCAGGGTGCCGAAATTTGTCAGCACCGAGCCGTCGCCATCAATGGCAATGACCTTTTCCGATTGCGCCAAAGCCACGCCAAGGCCGATCGAGGAGGCAAGCCCCATCGTGCCAAGCATGTAAAAGTTGTTCGGCTGATCATCGAGCATATGCATTTCCTGGCTCGGCAACCCGATGTTGCAGACAACCAGGTGGTCCGAGATGACCGGGATCAGGCTTTTGAGAACATCTGAGCGGATCATGATCAGTACCCCTTCCAGAAACTGGCATCGGTCAGGATTGCCACCGGTTTGTTGGACATGAAGGCATGCGCCAGAATGCCGTCGAGCTCGTTCACATCGTCTTCGTGATGGAAATGGTAGGTCGGGATGTTGAGCTGCGCCAGCAGCGCCTTGGTGTGCACCGCCATCTCGACCTGGCACGCCACCGGCTCACCCACCTCGCCGCGATAGCTGATCAGCATCGGCAGCGGCATCCGGTAGAACTGCGTCAGCGTCACCAGCGTGTTGATCGTCACCCCGATCGCGGTGTTCTGCATGATGATCGCCGGCCGCTTGCCGCCCATGAAGGCGCCGGCACACAATCCCATGCCCTCGTCCTCCTTGTTGGACGGAATATGATAGATATCCGGGCATTTCTCGATCTCGTCAATCACACCGGCCAGTTGCTTGCACGGCACCGTCGTTACGAACTCAACCTTGTTGTTCACAAGATCGGCTACAATCTTCTTATCCACCGACACAGCCGGTTCCTTTCACGCAAAGTCAAAAACGATATCTAAACCCGCCGACAAGGTGCAGCAATACAAAGGTCTCCAGCTACACAATCTTCGACCGGGCAATTCGAATACGCCGAACATTTATGACCGCCTGATACCGGTTATCCGCCAAGGAACAGCCGGCCGACATCCGGGTCTGCAAGCAACTCCTTGCCCGGCCCGGCCTTGGCCAGTTCCCCAGACACCAGCACATAGCCAAGATCGGCGAATTCCAGTCCCTTCTTGGCGTTCTGCTCGACCATGATGATGGTCTTGCCTTCGCCATGCTGCAGGTCATCGAGGATCTCAAAAACCATATCGATGAACCGCGGCTCAAGCCCGATCGACGGCTCGTCGACCAGCAGTACTTCAGGGTTCATCACCAGGGCCCGCGAAATCTCCAAAAGCCGCCGTTCACCGCCGGACAGGACCTTTGCCGGCTGCCGGCGCCGCGCCGCCAGACGATCGTACTTGGCGAACACCTTTTCAGCCTGTTCCTTGGCCTCATCGGGCCGGTCTTTCAGGTAGCCACCCATCCACAGGTTCTCTTCCACCGTCATGTCGGGGAATACCGAATTGTCCTGCAGAATATAGGCAATGCCGGCCGTCTTCAGCTTGTCGTTGGGTCTAAGCGCCGTCACGTCCTTGCCGCCGACATTGATCTTGCCGCCAAAGATGTTGGTGAACCCGAAGATCGAATGCAGCACCGTCGACTTGCCAGCGCCATTCGGCCCGATCAGGCACAATGACTGACCCCTGCCGACATGCAGATCGAAGTCGTGCAGGATCTCCATGCGGCCATAGCCGGCTTTCAGCCCTTCGATAGAGACATAAGGTTCGCCGCCGACCATTGCCGCCAGCGCCTCGGACTTGGGGGCGCCATCGGAAATCTTGGCCGCCTCGCGCGCCACCGCATCGACCGACATGACAACATCGACACTGCCCGCGCCATAACCGGAGACTTGCTTGGCCGCCTTCTTGGCAGCGCGTTTCTTGGCGGGTTTTCTGGCTGAAGTTTTTTTGGCTGGCGCCTTTTTCGTTGTCTTTGCCATGTCAGTGCGCCCCCAGGTAGGCATCAATCACGCGGGTGTCGCTCTGAATCTCGTCCGGCGATCCTTGCGCCAGCATTTCGCCATGTGCCAGGCAATAGATATCGTCGGCCAGGTTCATGATCACCCGCATATTGTGTTCAATGACAAACAGCGTGATGCCGAACTGCTCATTGGCCTTCTTGAGCCGGTCGATCAGCCCGTTAATCAGCGTTGGATTGATACCGGCAGTTGGCTCATCGAGCATCAGAACCGACGGGTCGTTCATCAGCGCCATGGCAAACTCGAGCAGCTTTTGCTGGCCGAACGACAGATCGCCGCCAAGCAGATTGCGCTTTTCATAGAGCCCGACGAACTCCAGCAGCGACAGCGCTTTTTGGTTATCCGCGCTGGAATGCGGAGCGAACATGTCCATGAACGCCGCCTTGCGGTGCGGGATCGAGATCAGCATGTTCTGGACGCAGTTCATCTTGCCGTAGATCCGGGTCTGCTGGAAAGTCCTGAGCAAACCCAGCCGGGCAATGTCCTGCACCTGTAATTTGGAGATTTCCTCGCCCTCAAAGGTAATCGAGCCTTCATCGATCGGATGAAAACCGACAATGGAGTTGAACAGTGTCGTTTTGCCAGACCCGTTCGGCCCGATAAGGCCGGTGATCCCGCCCTTTTTCACCTTCAGCGATATGTCGTGGTTGGCGATCACGCCGCCAAAGCGTTTCGACACCCCGGAGACTTCAATGATATTGCTCATTCGGCCGCCTCCGCCTTGCCGCTTCGGTCAACCGTAACGCCGAACCATTCCGGCCGCACCCGTTGCAGCCAGCCCATGACACCATCCTGGAAATAGACCACCGTGATGACGATGAGCGCACCGAGCGCCACCCATTGCCAGCCAAGGAAATAGTTCCAGGTCACTTCCTTGAAGACATGGAACATGATGGCGCCAATCACCGGCCCCCACAATGTGCCCTTGCCGCCGAGCAAGACGCACACGACCATGAAGATACCAAGGTTGATGGTCTGATAGGCGGTCTCAAGCGGTTCGAAGTGGATCAGCTGGAAGGCCGAGATTGCACCGGCAATGCCGACAAAGAACGCTGCCAGCGCCCAGGCCGTGAGTTTGTAGCGCATCGTGTGCAAACCCATGCCGTCAGCCTTGTCCTCATCATCGCGGATTGCGTTGAGCGCCAGCCCGAACCGGGTCGCATAAAGCCACTTCAGGAAGATGAACAGGCCGACACCAAGACCGGCAAACAGGAAGTAGAACACTGTCTTGCCTTCGTCCAGATCGCCGGGATAGACCGGCAGGGCGATACCCTGGCCGCCACCGACCCAATCCCAGTTCGACACCAGTTCGCCGGCGGCAATCGCCACACCAAGTGTGCCAATCGCAAAATACGGCCCACGCAGGCCAAAGGTGATGTAGCCGATGATCACCGCACAGGCTGCGCAGAAAAGCCCGGCCGCCACGGAACCGATGGCAAGCCCGGTCAAATAC
>JABDJG010000221.1 GCA_013002595.1 Hyphomicrobiales bacterium
TGGTGCAGGTTGCCGCCGTGGAACCATAGGGCATCCTGCTTGGTCGGCTTCCACATGTTGCGCAATTCACCCTCCCAGGGGCCCGGGTCCTTGGAGGTGTCCGAACCCAGCCCCCAGCATTTGCCGACCTTGTCGGCCACGTCCTGCGAGATCAGCTGGGCCGCCCAGCCGTTCATGGAGCCATAGCCGGTGGCATAGACGATGAGGTCTGCCGGCAGTTCAGAGCCATCGCTGAACTTCACCGAGTTTTCCGTGATCTCTTCGATGGACACCCGGCTCTTGAGCTTGATGTCTCCATTGGCCACCAGGTCCGATGCCCCGACATCGATGTAGTAGCCCGAGCCGCGGCGCAGATATTTCAGGAACAGGCCAGAGCCGTCATCGCCAAAGTCGAGCATGAAGCCGGCCTTTTCAAGCCGCTCGTACAGATCGGCATCGCGCTTGGCCATCTCATCGTAGGTCGGCTTTTGCAGATCGGCCAGGATCTTATAAGGCAGCGATGCAAAGATCAGATCGGCCATGTGGTGGTCGATGCCGTTCTTGACCGCCTCTTCCGAGTAGATCGGGCCAAGGGCAAGTTCCATCAGCGTATCGGATTTCGCAATGTGCGTGGACGACCGTTGGATCATGGTGACATCGGCGCCGTTCTCCCACATGTCGGCACAGATATCGTGGGCGGAATTGTTCGACCCAATGACAATGCACTTCTTGCCGACGCAGGCCTCGCCGCCGGGGTATTGGCTGGAATGATATTGCTCGCCCTTGAACCTATCGGCGCCCTTGAAGGCGGGAATATTGGGCACTGCCGACATGCCGGTCGCCAGGATCAGCTGCTTAGGTTTCAAGGTGACCTTCTTGCCATCCCGGTTGACCTCGACGGTCCATTCGCCGGCGGCATCGTCATAGCTGGCGCTGGTGCACTCGGTCCTGGACCAATAGTTGAGCTCCATGATCTTTGTGTACATTTCCAGCCAGTCGCCAATCTTGTCCTTTGGCGAGAAAATCGGCCAGTGGTCGGGGAACGGCAGGTAGGGCATGTGGTCGTACCAGACCGGGTCATGTAGGCACAAAGACTTGTAGCGCTTGCGCCAACTGTCGCCGGGCCGCTCGTTTTTCTCGATGATGATGGTGGGAACGCCGAGACGCTTCATGCGGGCGCCAAGGCCAATACCGCCCTGTCCGCCGCCGATGATCACGCAGTACGGCTGGGTCTTGTAACCAAGATCTGCCTCGTCGTCCTGTTTGCGCTCGAGCCAGTTCTTGCGGTCCTTGAAAGCGCCATGCTCGACACCCGGTTCGCGGGTCGGGCCCTTGCGTTCCTCATGGCCCTTCAATTCCACCATGGTGGTCAACAGCGTCCAGCACTTGTCGCCCATCAGCCTGATGTGTCCCTTGCCGCGGGCGGTGCCGGTCTCAAAGGTGATCCAGCCTTCGCAGATGCCATCGGCGTGGCTGGCCTCGCCGTCCAGTTGCCAATTCGACGGTTTGGCGCCGGCAAGCTGGGCATCCAGCATGTCCTTGATCTGGTCGCGGCCTTCCATTGTCTTGATGTTCCAGGTGAAGGAAACCAGATCGCGCCAATAACTATCGTCGCCAAACATCGCCGCGGCCGCAGCGCTATCGCCACTGGCAAGTGCCCGGTCAAAACCCGTCAGCCAGTCGGTGACCTGTTGGGTCGGGTTTACATCGCTCATGGCATCTCCTCCTCGTTTTATCTTGTGCGGAACGCAATTCAATGAGGAGATTATGCCGTCATCGCACCGGCAGGCGGTGCCATTATAATACTACAAATGAGCAACCACCGGCAGATCACCCAGACTGAACAGCCAGATTTTCGCCGGATTTCCCTACACTTACGCCAATCTGCTGCTGCCTCACCTAAATATCATAATACCACCAAACCGACGCCCAATTGTGCTGAAGTCAAAAATGTCACTGATCGAAACCGATTTTGCAGATCGGGATCATTGGGTTTGCCTGCCATCGACCGGTGTCCTATGGTAAGCGCAATGGACTGATGCGAATTCGGATCAGTTGAGCAGGCAATACTCGGTCTGAGCACTCCCTATTAGACTGAGGCCAGGAAGCCGGGGCCCATCAGCCCCGGTTTTCTTTAGGGTCCGTACTCAATAAATCCTTACCATTCTGTTTGGTTAGGAGGGCTCGAATGCTGGTATACAAGCGCAAGATAAGGCTGGGTGCCTTATCGAGCATTGTTTGCCTGCAGGCGGGCCCTCATAACCAAACCCTCAAGGGCGCGGCATATTTGCCTCCTGCGTGCGTTAGACAGGCTTGAAAACCGTTAGGTATCCTGCGCCTGTCTGCCTTCTCAGCAGGCAAATCTGCCAGCGCAGAATGGCATGGATTTATTGAGTACGGACCCTAATTCAGGCAGGTAGATTGCACACCGGCGTTGTTGGTATCGGGCGCTGTTAATACTAAGTGTGACGATTGCAAGCGGGTGCGGTTGTTACCAAGTATATTGGCATGATGACCGCGATAAGCGCAGCATTTGGCCGGTTTATCTGATGCAGCTGAAACTTAACCAGATTGCTCTTGTGGTGATGGTGGCCATTGCCGGCTACATGGCCTGGCAACTTCAGCAGAGCATTTACGAGAACAAGGGACGGCTGGTTGCCGAACTCGACCCATCGTCCCGCGATACGGTGATCTTTTCCTGGAACAGCGAGATCGACGTGCCGATGGAGCAGCGCTTCATCGAGGCCTTCGACAAATGGCAGTACAGGGTCAACCGCGTGATCATCGATCTGCACTCGCCCGGCGGCTCCCTCACCGAGGGCCGCAAGGTGATCAACGTCATCAACCGCATGAAGTCGACACACCGGGTCGACACCCGGGTCGGCTCGCACCATTCGTGCCTGTCGATGTGCGTGCCGATCTATCTGCAGGGCCAGACACGGTATGCCGCGGCCAACTCAAAATGGATGTTTCATGAGCCGCGCAGCTATGATGTGTTCACCGGAGAGGAGGTCAAAGGACCGATCAATGAGCAGCGGGACCTGTCGCAGCGGTTCTTTGCAAAATATTTCACAAATTCGGAAATGGACCCGGCATGGCGCACGCAGCTTGAACAGGAATGGCGCGGCAGGGATGTCTGGCGCACCGGCAGCCAGCTCGTTGCCGAGGGCTCGAACATCATTCACCAATTGAATTGAGTCCGCCAGAATACCTCTCTGCGCTCAGCTTCAATATTGTTCACGATACGGAATAATCAAAGGCGGCGCTTGTTAAGCTGCCGGACGGCTCTCAGGATGACGAAACGGCAAGGGGGCGGTTCACAATTGTTGGGAGGTCCGAACATGAAAATCACAAAATCTCTGTTGGCGCTTGCTGCATCTACGCTGCTTTTGACTGCCGTATCGGTCAGGGCCGACACCACCGATGTGACGTGGCAGAACAAGGTTGAGCTGGCAAAAAAAGGCGCTCATTGCGTCGATGATCCGAATTGCTTCAACCGGTATCATCCGGCGATCCCGCCGGCCACCAGGGCCAAGCCCGGCGACATGATCGTGTTTCACACCCGGGATGCGCTGGATTCCGATCTCAATCTGGGATCGAACGCCGACGATCTGGCGGCCGTCGATCTCAACCTCGTGCACCCGATGACCGGCCCGGTCCACATTGAAGGCGCCGAGCGCGGCGATGTTCTGGCAGTCACGCTGGTCGACATCCAGCCCGACGAATACGGTTATACCGTCATTGTTCCAGGCTTTGGTTTTTTGCGGGACATCTACACCGAGCCGCACCTGGTCAACTGGAAACTGACCCGTACCCACGCGGTGTCCGATCAGATGCCGGGCGTGAAAGTGCCCTATGAAGCGTTCATGGGATCGGTCGGTGTCCTGCCCGGTGAAGCCGAGACCGACAAATGGCTGGCCCGCGAAAAGGCGCTTGGGACCGCCGGCGGTGTCGCCCTGCCGCCACAGCCGGTCGGCGCTCTACCTAGCGCTGTTTGCGGACCGGACGGCTCGCACAAGGATAAATGCCTGCGCACCATCCCGCCGCGCGAGAACGGCGGCAACATGGATGTGCAACAGATGCAGGTCGGCACGACGTTGCTGCTGCCGTGCTTCATAGACGGCTGCGGTCTGTTCGTCGGTGATGTGCATTATGCGCAAGGCGACGGCGAGGTGTCTGGCACCGCGATCGAGACCGGCGCCGTGGTCACCGTGCGCACCGAGATCCGCAAAGGCCAAGGCGCTGCAATCAAGGGACCGGAAGTTGAAGGCGGTTCGCAAATCAAGGACATTGAGCCGTCGAAGTTCTACCAAACCATCGGCCTGCCGCTCAAAACCGCCGGCGAGGTCCCGGCTCCGCTGGCTTACCTGGAAAGCCAGAAGATCAAGGACCTTGAGAACCTGTCGGAAGATCTGACGCTGGCCGCGCGGGATGCATTGATCAAGATGATCGCCTATATCCAGCGCGAGCACGGATTGAGCGCCGAGCAGGCCTATATCCTGTCCAGCGTTGCCGTCGACTTGAGGGTTGGCCAGGTCGTGGATGTGCCCAACTACGTGGTGACGGCGGTTCTCAATCTGGACGTGTTCGACAAGTGAACCGGCGCGCGCTGATCGCCGGCCTGATCACGCTGGCCAGCACGCGGGCGGCGGCCCACACGCCATACGGGCAGTGGGTCGTCTACCGCAAAAAGCACCTGTTGATCGGCGCTCACCGGGCCGAACCGGCAACCTACGAGGTGGCCCAGAAGCTGGTTGCCGTCCTTGCCAGGCATCTGCCCAAGGCCAGGAGCCGGATCGCGCGTGCGCCAACCGCCGGGCGGCTGGCCAGCCTCATCGGCACCGATCAGTTGGATGTCGCCGTGCTCAGTCAAGCCGATGCTATCGGTATGCTGACGGGAAGAGGTGAGTTTTCAGCCTACGGCCAGATCCCGATCACAGTTCTGGCGCGACTGGAAACACACCTGCTGGTTGCTCACGAGCGGTTCCCGGCGCGCCATGCCAGGCTCGTCGCGGCCGCGCTGCATGCTGGTGGTATGATGAAAGACCGCAGCCAGACGACCGGCGTTGAAATACCCTGGCATCCAGGCAGCCTGATCAAAACTCCATCGAGATCGTGACCGGGCCGTCATTGGTCAATGAGACCTTCATGTCGGCACCGAAGCGCCCGGTTGCAACGGTGATGCCGTCATCTGTCAACAGGGAGCAGAAATGCTCATAGAGCTGTTCGCCGCGCTCGGGCGGAGCGGCGGCGGAAAACCCAGGGCGGTTGCCGCGAGAGGTGTCGGCGGCAAGGGTGAACTGGCTGACGACCAGGGCCGATCCGCCGATGTCCTTGATGGAACGGTTCATCTTGCCGGCCTCATCGCGAAAGATCCGCAAGGCCGCGACCTTGCGGGCAAGCGTTTCAGCATTGGCCTCGGTGTCATCGTGCATGGCACACACAAGGATCAAAAGGCCTTCACCTATCTCACCGGCGCAGACGCCATCGATATCGACCCGCGCCGATGAGACACGCTGGATAAGACCGCGCATTTTAGGGCCTACAATTCCGGCAGGTCCCAGGACGGGCCGAAATCGAACTCGCAAATCCTGGTGTTCCTGGCGCGCAAGGCGCTGATGGCGGCCATTTCGTCAGCGGTGAGCTCAAAGTTGAAGACGTTGAGATTTTCGATGATCCTGGCAGGTGTCTGCGATCTTGGAATAGCAGCGACGCTGTCCTGCTGAACGTGCCAGCGCAGGACAATCTGAGCCGCTGTACGGTTGTACCTGGCGGCAGCAGAGCTGACAGCTGGCTGCTCGAAAAGATCGTTGCCGCGACACAGCGGGCAGTACGACACAACGGCCATGCCGTTTGCACGGCAAGCTCTCAGCACGGCGCTTTGATCAAGATACGGATGATACTCGACCTGGTTGCATACAAGAGGGTTGTCGGACATCGATATGGCGCGTTCGAGCAATGCCACGGGGAAATTCGACACTCCGATGTTGCGGGCGAGGCCATATTCCTTGACCTCGTTGAGCGCACGGATGGACTCAGCCAGAGGAATATCGGCCGACGGCCAATGGATCAGCATAAGGTCAACATCGTCGATATCGAGACGTTCAAGGCTGGCTTCGGCAGAGCGTTGAAGATCGCCATCGGCAATGTCGGTATACCAGACCTTGGTGGTGACGAAGATTTGCTCGCGGGCAACGCCGGATGCGCGCAGGCCCGCACCGACGGCTTTCTCGTTGGCGTACATGGCAGCGGTGTCGACGTGGCGGTAGCCGGCATCAATCGCGTGGGCGACAAGGCGTGTCGCGTCTTCATCCTTCAGCGTCCAAGTGCCCAGGCCAATGCCGGGAATGCTTGCGCCGTTGGCGTTGATCATCTTCATGGGTGCAGCGATCCTTGGTTGGTCAGATGACGATAATACCGGTTCGGCAGACAGAATCCATTAACGCGACACGAACAATTCCCCGCAATCTATCAAGGTTGGCCGACTCGGTACACATTACCGTTACTGAGGCCGACGATAAACGCCGCGCCGGCGCCGGTCTGCTCAATGGCAATCGCCTTGTCGATGCGCGATGGCAGCGGGGCAGATGCCAGCTCGGTCAACGTACCCTTCATGAAGCCCATGACCCGCAGGACGTTGCGGTCATCGGACGGCAAGGCGAGATCGATGGCGCCGTCATTGTTAACATCGGCCAGTGCCGACAAACGCATTTCACGTGATCCGATGACATGGTTGGAAAAGCCATGCATAGAGGCGGTCTTGATCAGCCTGTTGCCGTCATATTCATAGATGTAGAGCGTGCCACCGATGTGGGGGGTGCGCACGAACGCGATCTGCCTGGCGGTGCCGCCCTTGAAACTGGCAATGCCGGCAATGTTCAGCCACCTGTTGGCGCGGCCGATGAAGCCGGTGCTGGCGCGTTCGGCGAGTGCGCCGCCAGTCAACCCGTAGACGGTCACGGAGGCACCTTCGGTAACCGACGAGCGGATGGTTACGACTTCAGTTGTGCCGTCGCCATCGAGATCCGCCAACCGTGGATAGCGGTCTTCGAACACCTGTGTTTCAGGGAGCCGAACGGACAGCATTTTGCCGGCTGACGTGCGGACCTTGAGTTCGCCGGCCTCGATGGCATCACCAAGTATGCCGTGTGCATAACGTTTTGTCGGCATGGCATACCAGGCAGACCGGATATCGCCCGTGCCGCGTGTTGCAACCAGGCCGTCGGGCAATCCGCCAGGGGCGTGCACCCATGTCTCAGGGCCCAGGCGCTTGGACAAGGCGCCATCATCGATCGCCTTGGCGTGCCACACTTGTTGTGCCTGCAGCGCAACGGCCATCGCAACCAGCAAGACCGAACCCAGCAGGGCTGCTCGAGCGCCCATTCTATTTCCTTCTCCTTACCGTCGCCGTCAACGGTTCAGGTTCAGTCTGTAGCGGACTATACGGTCGTTACCGCTGTCAGAAATCCACAAAGTGTCGCCACGGGTTTCGATGCCCTCCGGCGTTGTGAATTGGCCTGGTCCCCTGCCCGCCTTGCCGGTTCCGATCACCATCACGAGTTTGCCGTCGCCAGAGATGATCTTGACGGTGTGGCTGTTCTTATCGGCGGCGATTATCGTGCCATCGGACAGGACATCGAGATACCGCACACCGTTGAAGTTGTAGGGCTCGCCCTTCAACTCACGCCTGATTTCCAGATCCGGCGACAGCAGCAGCAAGCGGTTGTTGCCGGCATCGGCGAGCCAGATGCCGCCGTTGCCGTCGCCTTCCAGGTCATGCGGTGAAGACAATCCCGTCAATTCGGCAACGACCTTGCCGTTCTCATAAGCAACCACATTGCCGGACCAGGCACCGGCAACATAGACGCGGCCATTGGGGTGAACATAAACCCCCTCCGGGCCGCGAATGCGTTCAGACAACTGGGCGACCAGCGTGGCGGTCCATTTATCGAGTTCGTAGACCGTGACGCGGTTGTTATGGGTATCGGCCACGTAGGCCCGTCCGGCGGCATCGAAATCCACATCATGGGTGCCCGATTGATGGTCCGAGCCGAAGGCCGCCACCTCATTCAAAGCTTCAGGGTCGAGGATCACCACCCGATTGTTGCCGACGTCCGAAACAAACAGGTACCTGCCGTCCGGTGAAAGTTTCAGATCGTGAGGATTCTCCATGCGCGCCGTACTGGCCGCTTCGAACACAGCGGTCGGTTCCGCCGCAACCGGTGATGCAAAAATCCAAGAGCCAATAGCAGTGATCGCCAGAAGCTTGCGCATTATACCTGCCTGTCGTTTCATTCAACGTCCACACGATGCCCACGGTACGTCCCTGGCAAAGCTGTGGACCAGGAAATCTATGAACGTTCTGACCCGGGTCGGCATGAAGGCGGTGCGACCGTAGAGAACGTAGATACCCACTTCCGGCCCCGTGAACCCGTCCAGGATTTCGACCAGTTCGCCGCGCCGTAACGCATCATAAGCAATAAAATCCGGCTGATATATGATGCCGAGCCCACTGACGGCT
This sequence comes from Hyphomicrobiales bacterium, assembly GCA_013002595.1. Lineage (GTDB taxonomy): Bacteria > Pseudomonadota > Alphaproteobacteria > Rhizobiales > Aestuariivirgaceae > JABDJG01. The sequence continues at coordinate 8,501 of JABDJG010000221.1, forward strand.
GCCCGCAGCAAGGCGTCACCATTGTTGCTCCACAACCGGTTGTTCAGCGGCACGCTGATCGCGCCGCCATCCGGGCCGGTGAACTGCCAACTGTTGTTGCCCGACCAGTGCGAATAACAAAGGCAGATATGATCCTTGAGTTGATCGGGATGTGATGGATTGCCGTGATTTTCCAGGTATTCAGGTGCAGCGCATGCCCGCACACGGCTGGCCGAAAGCTTGCGGCTGATCAGGCTGGAGTCGTCCAACTGGCCGATCCTGACGGTCAGATCGAAGCCTTCCTCGATCAGGTCGACCTTGCGGTCATTCAGCGCCAGATCGATCATCACGTCCGGATAGGCATCCATGTACTGCCGCAACCGCGGCGCGATATGCAAGATGCCAAATGACATGGGCGCAGAGACCCGGACCCGGCCATGCGGTGCGTTGGTCTGCGTCGCCGCCTCATTGTCGGCCTCCTCGATTTCTTCAAGGATACCGCTGGTGCGTTCGAAGTAAGCGGTGCCGGCGACCGTCAGGCTGACGCGGCGCGTCGTCCGGTTGAGCAAGGTGACGCCGAGATGGGCCTCAAGCTCCATGACATGCCTGGAGACCGCTGTCCTCGACAGGCCAAGATGTTCTGCCGCAGCGGCAAAACTGCCCCGTTCGACGACCGAGACAAAGACTGACATGGCACGGAGCCGATCCATATATTGTCCCTTAATTCAGGATAATCTGTTTCGAATTTAGCAGATTATCTCTTTCAACAACAACAATATATTGGTTCCAACATCAACACCGGACAAGGAACCTGTCTTATGACCGATACCGCTCAATCGAATTACGCCGCTCTCATCCTGCGTGTGAGCCTTGGCTCGATGGCCCTGGCGCATGGCCTTTTGAAAATCTTTGTGTTCACCATCCCCGGCACGGTCGGCTATTTTGCCTCGCTCGGCTATCCGGCGATCATGGCCTACGGCGTCATTGCCGCGGAGGTCATCGGCGGCCTGGCGCTCATTGCCGGCATTGGGACCCGTTATGTTTCCCTGGCGCTGGTGCCGGTACTGATCGGGGCAACCATCACGCATGCCGGCAACGGTTGGGTCTTTTCAAGCGAAAACGGCGGCTGGGAATTTCCGGCGTTCTGGACGGTCACCCTGGTGGTGCAGGCACTGCTTGGCAACGGCGCCTATGCGCTTGGGCCGATCTTGACCGCCCGCCGCCAGACTGCCGCCGCCTGAACAGCTGCACATCCAGATCAAAGGAGATACCCAATGACCATCCAGCAGGCAACAAATCACAAAAGCGCCCCTGAACCGGCCATCGATGCACGCGTCACGATTGGCCACACCCATCTGAAGGTATCCAACCTGCAGCGCTCGATCGACTTTTATGGCGCGGTTCTCGGCCTTGAGGTCATGCAGCGCCATGGCGATGATGTCGCCTTCCTGTCGGCCGGTGGCTATCACCACCATATCGCGCTCAACACCTGGCAGAGCAAGGGTGGCGCTGCGCCGCCACCGGGCACCACCGGCCTGTTTCACGTCGCCCTGCTCTATCCGGACCGGGCAGCACTGGCGGATGCCTTGCGCCGCCTGGTGCGGGCCGGTGTGCCGCTTGACGGCGCCAGCGACCACGGCGTCAGCCAAGCGCTGTATTTGAGTGATCCGGACGGCAATGGTATTGAGTTGTACTGGGACCGGCCCGAACCGGACTGGCCACGCGGCGCATCAGGCGAACTAGCCATGCACACGCGGCCACTCGATGTCGATGCGTTGCTCAATCACCAAAAGGACTGAACCATGGGACTACTCATCGACGGGAAATGGCATGACCAGCAGGACGACACCAAGGCGAGCAAGGGCCGGTTTGAACGCAAAGAGTCCCAGTTCCGCAACTGGGTCACAGCCGATGGCAAGGGGGGCTTCAAGGCCGAGGCCGGGCGCTATCATCTTTATGTATCGCACGCCTGCCCGTGGGCGCACCGCACGATCATTTTCCGTGCGCTCAAAGGCCTGGAGGACATGATTTCGATCTCTGTGGTCAACTGGTTCATGGACGCCGAAGGCTGGACCTTCGATGAGGCCGACGGGGTCATTCCCGATACCATCAACAATGCCCGATTGTTGCATCAGGTCTATACGGCAGCGCAGAGCGACTATACCGGCCGCGTGTCCGTACCGGTGCTGTGGGACACACAGCAGAGTACGATCGTCAGCAATGAGTCATCTGAAATCATCCGGATGTTCAATTCCGCCTTTGATGGCATCGGGGCAGCGCCCGGCGATTACTATCCCGAGGCACTGCGCGCTGAGATCGATGAGGTCAACGCCCGGGTCTATGAAACCTTGAACAATGGTGTCTACCGGTCGGGATTCTCAACCACACAAGAGGCCTATGAAGAGGCCGTCTACCCCCTGTTTGAGACGCTGGACTGGCTCGAGGAAAAACTATCTGACCAACGTTATCTTGTGGGCAATCAGCTGACCGAGGCGGATTGGCGGCTGTTTACAACGCTGGTGCGGTTCGATCCGGTTTATGTCGGCCACTTCAAGTGCAATTTGCAGCGGATCGCGGACTATCCCAATCTGTCAAACTACGTCCGCGATCTTTATCAGCACCGCGGCGTTGCCGAAACTGTCAACATGCAACACATCAAGTCGCACTATTACGGCAGCCACAAAGCGGTCAATCCGACCGGTATCGTGCCCATCGGTCCTGAGATCGATTACGCAGCACCGCACAACCGGGCGCGCCTGAGCTAGAGCATGCCTTGCTCATGCGGCGGGGATTGCGTAGACCAAGGGGCAGCGAGGGTACCCATGCGGGTTTTGATCACCGGTTCACACGGCCAAGTCGCTCAAACCGTGGCACAGGTTGCGGCAAGCAGGCCCGAGGTGTCTGCACTGGCAATGGGCCGTCCGGCGCTCGATCTGTGCAGTGTGCCCAGCATCCGCCGGGCGCTGTTCGAGATATCGCCTGACATCGTCATCAATACCGCTGCCTATACCGATGTCGATAACGCAGAGCGCGAACCGCAACGGGCCTTCGAACTCAATGCAGATGGCGCTGCAGCCATTGCCGCGGAAGCCGCGCAAGCAAAGGTGCCGATCATCCATCTGTCCACCGACTATGTTTTTGACGGCACAAAACCGGCGCCCTACACCGAAGAAGACAAACCGGCACCGGCCAGCGTCTATGGGTTGTCCAAGCTGCAGGGTGAAGCTGCCGTCGCCAACGCCAATGCCATGCATGTGATATTGCGAACCGCCTGGGTATACAGCCCCTATGGCCGCAACTTCGTGACCACGATGATCGAGCGGGCACGGGAAAGTGAGGTGCTGGAAGTGGTCGATGACCAAACCGGCTCACCGACCTACGCCCGGCATCTGGCCGACGTCATCCTGTCGATTGCCGCACAGGTTGTAGCGGGGCCGGCCGCACCGGCGTGGGGCGTTTATCATGCCGCCGGATCCGGCGGGGTATCCTGGTGCGGTCTGGCCAAAGAGGTTTTTGCCGTCTCGCGCAAACTGGGCGGCCCGGCGGCACAGATCGCACCCATCAACGGTTCACAGTATCCAACCGTCGCTGCCCGCCCGCAAAACGCGCAGCTTGATTGCAGCAAACTTGAACGCACTTTCGGTCTGCAATTGCCCGACTGGCGCGATGGCGTTGCCGACTGCGTGCAACGCCTGCTGACAGAGGCACCGGACTAATCGAAGCGGCCCGACAGGTCGGCAACGACCTGTTCCAGGAAGCGGGCGGCGGCGACCGGGAGCGCCCTGCCCTTCAGGTGACCGACAAACAGAAAACCGCCGGCGATATCGCGCGCATCGATAGCCCGCGCGACCAGATTGCGTTCGGCCAGATCGTCGGGGATGTTGATCGGGATATCGAACGAGATCTGGTAGGGCTGGCGCGAACAGCGCCGGACGAACTCGGAGTTGTTCGACTGGATGGTTGCCCGCAGATCCAGTCCGAGGCGGACCGCAGCGGCCTCCAGGAGAGCCCGAATACCGGACTCCTGGCCTGGCAGCACGACCGGGTATTCGGCGCACTCATAGAGCCGCAGGTCATCCCGCCCAGCAAGCGGATGATCGCTGTCAAAGATGCACATGAGCGGCTGGGCGACGCGGCAAACGACCTGGAAATCAGCCAGCTTCAGCGGCTCGAAGATCAGCGCAATGTCGGCGGAATGGTCGACCAATGCCTGTTCCGCCAGGCCGCGCGCAACCTGGTCGACGACAAATGTCACACCGGGGAACTCATTGCGGTAGCGGCTGATCTGCCAGGGCAGGAACTCGGTCAGGAACTCGGCACTCGCCGCCACGGCGACATTGCCCCGGCGCATGCCTGACAGGTCGGCAATCCGAGACTTGACCCGTTCCATGTCGGAAATCTGATTGCGGATGTGCTGGAGAAGAATCTCTCCTGCCGTGCTCAGGCGCACACCGCTTGCCACGCGCTCGAATATGTCGACGCCAAGCTCTTGTTCGATGGACAAGAGCCGGCGATTGAGCGCCGAAGGGGTGATCGAAAGCGTGTCTGCCGCTTTGCGGATGGAGCCCATCCTGGCGATGGTCTCGATGTATTGAAACGGCAGCATGTGGCGCATTGTCAGACTTTGGACTCCGTCAACTTTCCTCAAGTGTTGCATTTTTTGCATCACCCGCCAGCAAATTTAGCAGCAGACAGCAACACTTGTCAAAAGCTACCACAGTCAAGCGGGTCGCTCGGGTTAACCGCGTCCGGCTCTCGCAAACTGCACGTTTCGCTCACAACTGAGGCTGAGGTTAGTCAACATGAACATGATCACTGCGATCATCAAACCGTTTCAACTCGAACATGTCCGCGAGACGCTGACCGGCGTCGGCGTCGAGGGGCTTACGGTTTCCGATGTGAAGGGTTATGGCCGCCAGAAAGGCCACACTGAAATCTACCGCGGGGCCGAATATGTCATCAATTTCCTGCCCAAGGTGAAGATCGAGGTCGCCGTCGATGACGCTCTCACCGACAAGGCCGTCGATGCGATCGTGGCGGCGGCTCAAACCGGGCAGATCGGCGACGGCAAGATATTCGTCACCGAACTGAAGAACGCCGTGCGCATCCGCACCAAGGAAACCGGCAAGGACGCGCTTTAGCGCCTGATACAGCAAAATGGACGAGGGATTTACAATGTCTAACAGATTACTTTTATCGGCGGGTCTGGCGTCTGGCGCCGTGCTCGCGATGGCCTTGCCGGCACATGCGCAAGAGGTGACGGCAGAAAGCGTCAAAACCGAAGCTGCATTTGTCTTCAATACACTATTGTTCCTGATGGGCGGCTTCCTGGTCATGTTCATGGCAGCAGGATTTGCCATGCTCGAAGCCGGGCTGGTGCGCTCAAAGAACGTTTCCATGCAGTGCCTGAAGAACATCGGGCTCTATTCGATTGCCGGCATCATGTACTGGGTGCTTGGCTACAGCCTGATGTACTCAGGCGTCGATGGCGGTTTCATCGGCAGCTTTGCAGCCTATAGCTGGCCCGCCGCGGGGTCCGCGAATGAGGGGTCTTATTCGGTCGGGTCCGACTGGTTTTTCCAGATGGTGTTCTGCGCAACGACCGCCTCGATCGTCTCGGGTACCGTGGCTGAACGCATCAAGCTGTGGCCGTTCCTGATTTTCGTCGCCGTTCTGACCGGACTGATCTATCCGATCGCCGGGTCGTGGAAATGGGGCGCCGGCTGGCTCGATGGCATGGGCTTTTTGGACTTTGCCGGCTCGACGCTGGTGCACTCGGTCGGCGGCTGGGCGGCTTTGACCGGTGCGATCATCCTGGGCGCCCGCAAAGGCAAGTATGGCGCTGACGGCAAGATGACGCCGTTGCCGGGCTCGTCGATACCGCTCGCCACGCTGGGCACATTCATCTTGTGGCTCGGCTGGTTCGGTTTCAACGGCGGCTCGCAACTGGCGTTCGGTGACAACATCAACGCATCGGATGTCTCGCGCATCTTCATCAACACCAACCTGGCAGCGTGCGGCGGCGTGATTGTGTCAATGCTGCTGATGCAGGCGATCTACAAAAAGGTCGATGTCACCATGGCCCTCAACGGCGCGCTGGCCGGTCTGGTGTCAATCACGGCCGAACCGCTGACGCCCGATCCGTTGATGGCCATTCTGATCGGCAGTGTTGGCGGCGTCATCGTGGTGTTCGTTGTGCCATTGCTCGACAAATTGAAGATCGACGATGTCGTAGGTGCCATTCCCGTGCACCTCATGGCCGGTATCTGGGGAACCCTCGCTGTCCCCCTCACCAACAGTGACGGAAGCTTCCTCACGCAGATCATCGGCGTGACGGCATATGCCGCGTTTACGATCGTTGCCAGTGCGATCGTGTGGTTCGTGCTCAAGGCCACGATGGGTATCAGGGCATCGGAAGATGTCGAAGCGCTTGGTCTCGACAAGGTCGAGGTCGGTGTCGAAGCCTACCCTGAATTTGCGTAAGTAGATCCGGCCGACAGAGCCCGGTTGCCGCCAGCACCGTCTGGCAGCTGCCGGGCTCAATCGATTGAGATGTCGGCAAAGTGGCGCTGCAGGGCGTGCAGCTCATCGCCGAAATGACGGCCTGAGCGCTTTTCGAACGGCGCTACATGCTGGCGAATGACGTCGACAAACTCGCGCAACGCGGGCGCCGGCTTTATATCCCTGGCCCACAAGGCCTGGCTCGCCGATACGGCCAGCAGAGCCAGTGCCGACTCCAGACACACTGTCGATTTCAGATGTTTTTCGTAGGCAAACATGGTGGCGCTGGCGACATCGTTCTGGCCGCCGATGCCGCCGCCTTCACTGGGCGGCATGAACGTGCGCCGGGCGGCATGGCGGGCTTGTTCGCCGTAGCCAACCTGAATGAAGCTCAGTAAAACCGTGCCCCAGCTTTGCGCCCCGGGCCGGGCCAGGTTTGGCGGCAGATGGTCGGCGCTGTGCAGCTTCATCGTGTGCCGGTCACACAGGGTGCACAGATCGGCGAACCGGGCGTTCATGGTGTCGATCGCCGGTGTGGCTTGTGCGTTGTGATAACCGCCCGTTGAGATCACCCGGCCCATCGGATGTTCGCGGTCAGGCAGCACATAGACCGGGTTGTCGGTAACCGAGCGCAACGAGATCCCGGCGGTTTCCTCAAGGACCGAAACCGCCTCTTCGGCCGCGGCCAGAACGGTCGGCAGGATTCGCCATGAAACCGGTGCCTGATGCGCAAGGCGCCCGGCTTTGGAGGCCTTGACCAACCACTTTCTAAGGCCCTTCAGGGCGCGTTTTTCAAACGGGTTGGCGGTATGGCGGATCAAGGCGGCATCATAGGGCGCAAGCGGCGCGCCATAGGCCTCGATGGACAAGGCAAAAACCTTGACCGCCAGGGCAAGGCGGTTGCGCGCGGTAATCGCTGCATCGCTCACCAGGGCAGCGGACACAGGCGAGCCGTTGATCCGCGCCATCGGCTCGCCTTCCTCAACATCTCCATCCGGCAGCGCACTCATGACATGGAACAGCGGCAGGATCTCACCGGCGCCGAGCTGACCGGCAAGCGGCAGGCGCGGCAACGGGCGCTCGAGCATCGATGCGATGCGTTCGGCCTCGATCGGGCGGGCCTTGGCGTGGCCTTCGATGTAGTTGGCCAGTCGGGCAAAGATAATCATGCGGACAACCCGGCCCGGCACGTCATCGGCGCCAAAGCCGGCACCGGATGGCGCCTGGCCCATGTCACGGGCATGCTGGCGCTGCTTTTCAGGCGCAACGACCTCCTGGGCGCGCTGGCCGGCGCCCGATGTCGTGCCATAGATGAAGCGCGAGCGGTCGGCATCGAGATAGGCCATGAAGGCAGCCCGCGCCGAGGTCATGGCCGCCGTTGCGCCGATTGAGAATGAAATGCCCTCGCCGCCCATTGCGACCCGGCGGATGTTCTCAAGGGTGAAATCAGCCCGGCTGTCCAGCACGACGGTCATCGCCGGCCACCCGGCTCAAGCGAGCTTGCCTTCATATCCTTGCCGGTGAGAAGATCGTTGCCTTGTTCAACGGCCTCGGTCAGGGCTGCGGCAAGGGCGCCGGCATCTTCGCCCAGGACACGTTTTTCCTCGATCGGCGGGAACCGCATGGCGATGGCATCAGCAAAGCCCTTGAGCTTTGGCGGGGCCTTGCGGCCGGTGACGTGCAGGGCGTGCGAGCAGACCGCTGCCAGCACCGCAAGCACGCGGTCAAACAGGACCGCGACACGGGCCTCGTTGCGGCTTGCAATGATGCCAGGCGCGCTGACGTCGTCCTGGAACGATGCGCCCGGTTCACCCGGCGACAGCAAGGCCGGCTCGGCCCAGCGCCGCATCTCATCGATCATGTCGTTGGGCACGAACTCAAGATAGGACGTCGAGCGGCCGGTCCAATAGGCCTCGCCCTCAGGCAGCAGCCGGTCCGGCAGGCCGGAGACGCCGGCCTGATGCAGTTTGACGATGTGGCGATGGGCAATGCCGGCAAGATCAACCCAGCTGGCCGAGACAGTGTCCAGACACTGCGCGACCGGCGCGCTGTGGTAGCCGCCGGTGGAAATCGCCCTGGCACGACCGCCAGGTCCGGGCGGGATGAACATCGGGTTGCTGACCATCGATGACAGCGCTGTTTCTACAGCACCGGCAAGCCCGCTGACGGCGCGGGCGCCCTGCCCGGTGACGCGCGGCAGGATGCGGTAGCTGACCGGCGCCTGATAGGTGCGCCTGCCGGCCTCGGGCACGCCGCCCAGCCAGTGATTGAAGGCATCGATGGCAAGCGCTTCAAACGGATCTCCCCACAAGGCCTTCAGGGCCGGATCGAAATGTTCCAGCGGCACCGACATGGCTTCGGCGGAGAGCGCGAACACCTTGAATGCCAATGCCAGCCGGCGGCGCGAGCGGATGGCGGCAATGCCGGCCATGCCGACCGATGTCGCCGCCGTGTTGCCGGCGCTTGCCTGCAGCCCGCCCGAGAGGAGCTCGGGCACGGCGCGGTAAAGATAGAACATCGGCATCATCTCGCCGGGCGAGGTCAGCCCGGCATCGGGGATTTGCGGCATTGGCCCCTTGAGTGCGGCGGCAAGCGCCTTTGCCGTTGCCGGATGGACCGCCGTGCCACCGCGTACCATCAGCGCCAGCAGCACAAACACCAGCGCACGGACCTCAGCTTCGCCGAGCACGCCATCGCCAAACGACAGGCCGAGAAACGGTGCGCCCTTGCTCAGCCGTTGCCGGCGCTTCTTTGGATCAACCCGGTTACGGGCATGCGGCCCGAAATCGCTGGTGACGCCGTAAACGAAGGCGTCCGGGTTGGTTGCAAGAAACTGCTTGAACGCATCGTGAGATGCCGAAATGGCAGTGAGCGCTTGCGGGCCGAACCGCGCGCGCGCGCCTTGAACCGCAACGCGCTCGAGCGTTGCGAGATCGAAATCGTCGATGGAGTTGAGAACAACGGTCACAGGCGGCGGCTTTAAATGTCAAACAGCAAACACTGATGCATAGCATGCTGCCTGTCAGCTGCAAGCCTCGTCAACCGCTACCACCATGCGCCATTTTCGGTCCTTGACGGAACGATTGATGGTAATGGTGCTTTGACCACGATTATCAACCGTAGCAGAGCGAGGCACATTGTCTGATCACGATCATAACGCTCTTGGCCATGTGCACGGTTCGAGAAACGAACGGGCCGTGGGCATTGCAGCGCTATTGACCGGCGCTTTCATGGTTGCAGAAGTTTTCGGCGGCATCATTTCCGGCTCGCTCGCCCTTTTGGCCGATGCCGGTCATATGCTCACCGACTTTGCGTCACTGGTGCTGGCATGGCTTGCATTTCGCCTCGCCCGGCGCCCCGCCGATTGGAAGCGCACTTATGGCTTTGACCGGTTTTCCGTGCTTGCCGCCTTCGTAAATGGGCTATCGTTGTTCGTCATTGCGGCGTGGATCTGTTTCGAAGCCTATGAGCGTTTGCAGAAGCCTGTCCAGGTCCTTGGCGGGCTGATGCTCTGGGTTGCGGTCGGTGGGCTCGCCGTCAACATTGTGGCATTCTGGGTCTTGACGCGTGGCGAGAATGACAACCTCAACGTCAGGGCAGCGGCACTGCATGTTGCCGGAGACCTGCTTGGTTCGGTCGCAGCGCTGGTTGCCTCGCTCGTCATTATTTTCACCGGATGGATGCCAATCGATCCCATCCTGTCGGCAGCTGTTGCGCTCATCATCTTGCGGTCGGCATGGCATGTGGTGCGCCAGAGCGGTCATATTCTTCTTGAAGCTGCGCCGGATGGTTTCGATCGGCGCAAGGTGGCTAAAACGATTGAGGCAGAAGTTCCCGGCGTCACACGGGTGCATCACGTCCACGCCTGGTCGATCACCCAGGAACGCCCAATGGCGACCCTGGAAGCTGAAGTGTCGGCTGAGGCCGACATAGTGCAGGTCAAACAGGCCATTAAAAAAGTCCTGCAAGACACATTCGGCATGGAGCACACGACCGTCGAAATTAGCCAACGACCAGCAGCCACCGCGTTGCAGATTGACTAGGGTCTGTTGAGATTAATTCAATCTGAGCAGATCGCGCGCTAGATGT